>NZ_JAVJSQ010000025.1 GCF_040219335.1 Gimesia sp.
AAGTTGAATGCGTGTTGGCGATCATCGTTTCAACCGGGGCTAACGCCCTGCGGCTAATTTTTAGACGCGATCGGTTGGTCGGTGAGTATCGGTTAATCACTCTAGCGCATTTGTTCTGTGGTCTCCTGTTGCCTGTGGCAAGCGTGGATTGCATTCGGGATCCCCCTCTTTGTTTTCACTGGTGGTTGATGTGCGCTGGTTGTACGTCTGCTGTTGCTGCTGGTGCCGATCTGTATGATCTCCGGGTTGTTGTTCTGAGCGGAATGGCGCTGGCTACCGGTGTTGTATTCGGCGTCGACCCTGATTACCGGCGGCTAGTGCCTTGCCGTTCACGGGGATGGTTCCCATGCGATATTTTCGAAGACAGCAGTGGAGGATGATGTCGTCTGGCGGGCGGACACATGAGTCCGCCCCTACGTCGTTCTTTCGCTTTGCTGTTGTTGCATCCTGGGGATTGGCGGCTGGGGGTCAAGACAGAATTTTGTCCCGATGTGGCCGGATTTTGTCCTGCTCTGTCCGGGATTTTGTCCTGGTTCGTCCGGGCTCTGTCCCGGTTTGCCCTGAACTTTGGGAACGCAGATGGCACAGCGGTGCGAACAGTTTGGGTGAAAACATGGTGAAAAACGATGCTGGTTCAGGTGCAGATGTATCACTGGTTCCGACTGTTTCCGTGAGCGCCGACCCGCCTCGCGCGCGAGCCAGAAGGGAACCAGCATACGATTCGGAACGGGGCGATCAAGTTCAATTTCTGCAGGTGAAAGTGCAGGAAGTTCAGGGGAACGTTGCGACAGCAAAAAGAGGTAAATTGAGTGCTGGGAACGGGATTTGACGCCCTGCAAGAGTTTGCACTCAGCGGGTGCAGGGTCTGCAGAATCTTTCAGGGTGCTGAGTCGATTCCTTGTTCCCAGAGTGCGTCAGGGGGTTGGTTCAGGGAGTACAGATTTGTTTCATAAAAAAATAAAAGTGTGGTCGAACGGCCGAAATCAGAGGGGTGAAGCAGGTTGTTTGTTTACGATCAGGGCGTGAATTTCCTGAAAATCAGGGGGAATTCTCTGCATGGGACAGGAAGTGAAATTCGTCAAGTGAAGAATGACAGATTATTGCGAACGGGTACGACGACTGTTCAGCATTGGGTGTTTTTCGAGTGCATTGGCATTGGATATGCATATTCTCGTCAGCAGTCCGGCAGGAACGGGTTTCTCCCGTGCTGTCATTTGAGGAACGAAATCATAGCTCATACCACTACTTCCTCACTTACCGACACTCCTGACCAACCTGCCCGGGGCTTAACATCAGAGGAACATTTAAGACCATGAAAAACACAATGACTGTCGCCAGTTTTCTGGCTCTGATTTCACTCTCGTTAACCGGTTGCGAATATCTCCCGCAAACGCACGCCGAATCTCACACCGCTGCGCCAGGTAAGGCACATGGCGAAGAACATGGGGAAGGTCACGCTGAAGAACATGGCGGTGCGCATGCAGAGTCTCACGGTGAGGGACACGAAGAAGGGGGGCATCACCCGATACACAAGATTATTGTGACCACTCCGGTCAAAAAAGATGTGATCAGCACCCAGCAGTATGTCTGCCAGATTCACTCCTGTCAGCACATCGAAGTCCGCGCCCTGGAAGGCGGTTACCTGGAAAAGATTAATATTAAAGAAGGACAGCACGTCAAGAAAGGAGATCTGCTGTTCAAGATCCTGCCGACGTTGTTCCAGGCCCGCATGGAATCAGAGCTGGCGGAAGCCAATCGCGTGCAGATTGAACTGGATAACGCACAGTCACTGCTGGATAAGGGGATCGTTTCATCACAGGAGATCGCGCTGAAGAAAGCGGAGCTGGCGAAAGCGCAAGCCAAAGTGCAACTGGCCCAGGCGGAACTGGGATTTACGAATGTCAAAGCCCCCTTCGACGGGATTGTCGACCGCCAGCGGAATCAGCTGGGAAGTCTGATTGAAGAGGGAGACGTGCTGACGACCATGTCCGACAACAGTCTGATGTGGGTTTACTTTAACGTGCCCGAGGCACAGTACCTGGAGTACAAAGCCGAGCTGGATAAGGATGGCGGAAAATCGGACCATCTGCAGATCGAACTCAAACTGGCCAACGGCGAAATCTTTCCTCAAGAAGGGAAGATCGGTGCAATTGAAGCTGATTTTAATAACATGACAGGGAACATCCCTTTCCGCGCGGATTTTTCGAATCCGGAAGGGTTGCTGCGTAACGGTCAGACCGGAACGATTTTGATACACCGCACCTTACAAAACATTCTCGTAATTCCTCAGAGAGCGACTTTCGAGATTCTCGCCAAACGTTATGCGTTCGTTGTTGATAAGGACAACGTTGTGCACCAGAGAGACATTGAGATCAAGGGCGAACAGGATGATATCTTCGTGCTCAAGAGTGGTCTCAAGGAAGGCGAGAAGATCATTCTCGAGGGTATTCGTCAGGTGAAGGATGGCGACAAGATCAAATACGATTTCCGTGACCCACAGGAAGTACTCAGTAACCTGAAATATCACGCGGAATAAGCAGGTAAGATCAATAATATGTTCGCTAAATTTCTACATCGCCCGGCATTGGCGATGGTCATCTCGCTGCTCATCCTGTTTATGGGTGGGCTGGCGATCACGGCCCTGCCAATTTCCCAGTTTCCGTCTGTCGCCCCACCGAGTGTGGTTGTGGCCGTCTCCTATCCAGGTGCGAGTGCCAAAATTCTGGTTGACTCCACCCTGGTGATCCTGGAACGCGCCATCAACGGTGTACCCAACATGCGGTACATGAGCTCTGCCGCCACCAGTGCGGGTGAAGCCACGATCAAGATCATCTTCGAACCGGGTACTGACCCGAACACGGCGGTCTTGAACGTGAATAACCGCATTCAGATGGTGAAGAACCGTCTGCCCCCCATCGTGGAGCGTGAGGGGATTATCGTCATGCAGAACATGACGAGTATGTTGATGTACGTGAACGTCTACAGTAAAGACCCGAACGTCGACCAGAACTTCCTCTACAACTACACCACGGTGAACCTGCTCCCCGAAATTAAACGTATTCGCGGGGTGGGCCGGGCGAAGATTCTCGGTAACCGTGCGTATGCAATGCGGGTCGAACTGGATCTGGACCGGATGCGGGCCTATAAAATCTCTTCCGCAGACGTGATGGAGGCGATCAAAGAACAGAGTATGATCGGTTCTCCCGGGCGACTCGGTCAGGCGACGGGTACGACGTCGCAGACGATCGAGTACGTGTTGACCTGGGTCGGCCGTTACAATAAACCGGAGCAGTACGAGAACATCATCCTGCGCGCGAACCCCAACGGGGAGATTCTGCGCTTAAAGGATGTGGCCAAGGTTAACCTGGGATCATCGTTCTACGACCTGTATTCGGACATCGACGGCTATCCTTCCGCGTCGATTGTGCTCAAGCAGATTCCGGGCTCTAACGCTGCGGACGTGATTGCGAAAGTGAAGGAGAAGCTGAAAGAGATCAAGACGGAGTCATTCCCGCCGGGGATGGACTACGCGATTAGTTACGACGTTTCCAACTTCCTGGATGCTTCTATCGAGAAGGTGCTGCATACCCTGTTTGAAGCGTTTATCCTGGTGTCGCTGGTGGTCTTCCTGTTCCTGGGAGACTTCCGCAGTACGCTGATTCCGACGCTCGCGGTGCCTGTGTCGTTGATCGGGACCTTCTTCTTTATGAGTCTGTTCGGCATGTCGATCAACCTGATCACGCTGTTCGCACTGGTGCTGGCGATCGGGGTTGTGGTCGACGACGCGATCGTGGTGGTGGAAGCGGTGCACGAAAAGATGCACGCCAAGCATCTCTCGCCTTATGCAGCTACCAAGGAAGTGATCGGGGAAATCAGCGGTGCGATCATCGCGATTACCCTGGTGATGACCTCCGTGTTTATTCCGGTGACCTTCATGCCCGGGGCGGTGGGTGTGTTCTATCGTCAGTTCGCATTGACGATGGCGATGTCGATTGTGCTGTCCGGTGTGGTTGCGTTGACACTGACGCCGGTGTTGTGTGCGATGATTCTCAAGCCGCATATCGGCTATGTCGAACAGAAGGGGATCGTCGGTCTGATTAACCGCCTGCTCAAGAAGATCAGCGGCCGGTATGCTTTTGTGCTGCGGGGACTGCTGTGTGTCTTCCTCGGTGCCGCGGTCGGATATGGCGTTTACGAACTGCTGCATGTGGAGATCGTGCACGAAGTGCTTTCGGAGCAGGTTGAACTGACGCATATGCGGACCGTGATTATCGGGGTCGTGATGGCGGTGTTGTTCGCCTTTACGTTCCGGGCGGTCTTCTCCGGCAGTGAACCCAATGAGAAGAAAAAGAAGGGGCCGATCGGCATCTTTCTATACTACTTCGACCGGGGTGTGGACAAGGTGACGAATGCGTTTACCTGGATTGTGGGTCTGATCATCACCCGGCGAATCTTCACCATGATTGTGATTGGTGTCTTCGGTTACGGGATTTTGCTGGTCAACGAAGTGCTGCCCTCCGGGTTCATTCCTCTGGAAGACCAGGGGGTGATCTACGGGATTATCCAGACGCCCCCCGGTTCAACGCTGGAGTATACGAACTCGAAGTCGCATGAACTGCAGAAGATCTGTGAAGAGTTCGATGAAATTACTTCGGTGACTTCACTGGCGGGTTACGAAATTCTGACGGAAGGTCGTGGTTCCAACGCGGGTACCTGTCTGATTAACCTGAAGCCCTGGTCCGAGCGGAAGCTGACTTCGAAAGAGATCATCGAAGAGCTCGAACAGAAAGGGCGGTCGATTGCCAACGTGAAGCTCGAATTCTTCGAGCCGCCTGCGGTGCCCGGTTTCGGTGCAGCCGGTGGTTTCTCGCTCTGTCTGCTCGATAAGACCAACAGTGGCGACTACGACGCATTCGGAAAAATCACCGAGAACTTCCTGGCGGAACTGGGTAAGCGGAAAGAGTTGAAGGGGCTGTTTACCTTCTTCGCGAATAACTATCCGCAGTACGAAGTTGTGATTGATAATGACGTGGCGATGCAGAAGGGGGTCTCGATTGCAGACGCGATGGAAAACCTTTCGATTGTCGTGGGTAGTACCTGGGAGCAGGGTTTCATTCGCTTCGGACAGTTCTACAAAGTGTATGTGCAGTCCGCGCCGGAGTTTCGTCGGTATCCTGAAGACCTGCGGAACATGTTCGTCAAAAACGATGAAGGAGAGATGGTACCTTACTCAGCGTTTATGAAGATCAAGAAGATGCAGGGGATGAACGAAATCAACCGTTATAACCTGTATACGACGGCGATTATTCAGGGAGCTCCTTCTACGGGTTACAGTTCCGGTCAGGCGATCGATGCGATTAAGGAAGTGGCGGAAAAGACGCTACCTCACGGATATGGTATCGGCTGGCAGGGGCTGGCGTACGACGAGGCCAGCAAGGGGAATACGGCGATCTACATTTTTGCGATCGTGGTGATCTTTGTGTACCTGGTGCTGGTGGGTCAGTACGAGAGTTTCATTCTGCCGCTGGCGGTAATCGTTTCGCTGCCCGTCGGTCTGTTTGGTTCGTTCCTGATGTTAAAGTCGATGGGCCTGGCCAACGATGTGTACTGTCAGATTGGTCTGGTCATGCTGGTGGGTCTGTTGGGTAAGAACGCGATTTTGATTATTGAATTCGCGGTACAACGACGCCAGGAAGGACTGAGCCTCAAAGATGCGGGGGTCGAAGGTGGTAAGCTGCGATTCCGGCCGATCGTGATGACGTCGTTTGCGTTTATCGCTGGTCTGGTTCCCCTGGTACGAGCTACGGGACCGGGTGCCATCGGTAACCGAACGATTGGTACCACGGCGGTCGGCGGGATGCTCATGGGGACCCTGATCGGGGTGTTTGTGATCCCCGGTCTGTACTATCTGTTCGCCAAGATGTCTGACGGGAAGAAGCTCATTAAGGATGAGCATGATGAACCGCTCAGCGAGTTGGTCGAGCACAGGAGTCACCACGATCACTACGACGAACCCGAGCATTAACGGGTCTGAGAGGTTCGTGTAAACAGGAGAGAACGCACGGTGCTGGACCACAAATATCTGGTTCAGCGCCGTGCGTGTTTTTTTGTGTAAGGCACATCAATCAGTACAAAAACTCTGATTTTCAAATGTGAAACTGTATCGATTACGCAAGCTATTCCTGAGTCGCTTGGGCGTTAAACGAAACGCCTGCACGCTTTCCTCATGCGTGTCAAGAGGCGGAAAAGTTTGACAGGCTTTCCTGATTGTATCTTTCTGCGAACGTCCTACAGGTTGTCCTGAGACGTGGGGGCAGGCCGCAAACTCAACACAGCTTCTGCAGGCGTAACCTCGTCATTTCAGCGCGAAAAGAATTCACAAGTGACAGTCATATCCCGCACTTACACGGGAAGAGCCTGTATTGCAGTACGACGCTTTCGTTGATGCTGTTATGTGAATTTAAATTACTGCAGGCAATATAGTGGATTGCATGATTCTGTGGTCTGCAGCGAACTAACTGCCGATAACAATTGAGACGGCTCTCAAGATACCCGCCTCGTTTCAGCTGTCTCGGTTCGATTGTTTTGATCGGATCCATCCGGAAGGATTTCGGATATTCTCCGGGGCGGATGCTACTGTATTCCCCCCGAAAGAAGCGAGATGATTCTAGTTTCACTGTTTCACAGGAATGACGACAGTCGCAGGGTGCAGAATAATGAGATGGAACTCCCCCACTGTTTTTTTAAATAACGCAATCCAGCAACCGCATGTGCTTGCTTTGGCGCTGGTCTGCAGCATGCTGCTGCTTTCAGGGTGTCAGATCCCGGATCTGTTTGGTGCGTCTGAAGGAGCGCCTCTGCCGGATGACTTCAGCGGGAGAGCAAGTGTCGACAGCTCCGCTGACGTGGGCATCAAGGAATTCTTTGAAGACCCAACGCTGACCTTTCTGATTGGTCAGGGGCTGGCATCGAACCAGGAACTGCAGATCCGCAACTGGGAAGTCCAGGTCGCCAGTAATGAAGTCCTGTCGCGACGAGGTGCTTATCTTCCCTTCGTTACGGTCGGAGCCGATGGTGGTTTTGATCGGACCAGTCGCTTCACTCCCCTGGGAGCCGCTGAGGATCAGTTGACCTACCCGGGTTCAGGCGGTGCAAATTTCCCGGATCCTCTGGGGAACGTAAGACTGTCTGCGAATCTATTATGGCGGATTGACGTCTGGCGTGAATTGAGAAACGCCCGCGATGCTGCAGAACAGCGTTTGTGCGAAGCGATTGAACTGCGGAACTATTTCGTGACCCAGCTGGTGGCTGAGGTCGCGGACAATTACTACGAACTGGCTGCTCTGGATCAGCGACTGGTCTATCTGAATCAGACCATCGAGCTGCAGAAGAAGAGCCTGGAAGTAGCGAAATTCCAGAAGGATGCGGCTCGGGGAACCGAACTGGGTGTGCAGCGATTCCTGGCGGAAGTTCGTAAAAACGAGAGTGAAAAGCTGATCGTGAGTCAGCGGATTATTGAAGTCGAGAACAAAATCAACTTCCTCGTTGGTCGTTATCCACAGGCAGTGGACCGGGTTGGCTGGGATTTCATCAAGCTCGATTCGCAGCCTTTGCACGTCGGTGTTCCCTCACAGCTGCTGTTGAATCGTCGTGATATTCAGGCTGCGGAACGCGAAGTAGCTGCTTCCGGTCTGGATGTGCTGGTCGCCCGGGCCCGTTTCTTCCCCCGGTTTGATATTACTGCCAGCGTGGGATACGAGGCTTTCAATCCTCGTTACCTGTTTGATCCGGGTGCATTCATTGCGAATGCCGCCGGTGGTCTGGTCGCACCGCTGCTTAACAAGAAAGCCATCCAGGCGGATTACAAAAATGCGAATGCCCGCCAGATCCAGGCGATCTACCATTATCAGCGGACTGTGCTGAATGCATTCACAGAAGTCGCGAACGGCATCTCTAAAGTCGAGAAATACCGTTCCAGTGTCGAGCTCAAGCATAGTCAGGTGAAAGCCCTCGAAGAATCTGTCTCGGTGGCGACTCAGTTGTTCCAGAACGCCCGGGCGGAATACATCGACGTGTTGTTCTCGCAGCGTGACCTGCTCGAAGCAAGAACCGACCTGATTGAGACTAAGCAGCAGCAGTTGTCTGCGATCGTCAATACCTATCAGGCTCTCGGTGGTGGTTTCCTGATGTCGAATGCCGGCGAAGTGTATGACGAACACTTCACCCCGGAGCCGCCTCAAATGGACGGTGGTATGGGTGTGCCTCCCGTACCGGATAATTTCGATATGACATCGGCCTCGGGTAAAGCCAGCCTGATGACAGGTTCGGAAGACCAGGTACCGCCGGCTGCTACCGTCACGGAAATCGTGCTGCCACCCGCGCCTGCACCGGGTAAAGTCAGTCTGGAATCAGTTCAGACTGAGGACGAGTCGCAACCGCCTTCACTGGGCGAGGTCAGTCTGACACCGCCGGTCGGGGATGCGGCACTGCCTCCTTCGCTGCGTGAGGACAGTCTGTAGTCCGAGAGTAAGAAAACGACAACGCCTGGTGAGACGGATCACTTCCTGTTTCACCAGGCGTTATTTTTGATTAGAACAGCTGGCCTTATAGGAACATCGTTCGCATCCAACGGTAAATCTTACTCATCCAGTCGTTTGTTGAGCCAGCTGGAGATCTGATGGTACAGATGCCGGCCGACGGAGTAGTGCTGAGGCCGACAGGTGACATCAATCCGCTGTCCTGCATACAGTTCTAAGGACTGATCTGAGGCAAGCGAGACAACGAGGTTGAACCGGGGGTCGAGCAGCTCGTATTTGTCTCCCTGTTTTTCGGAAGACACTGGTTTGACAGGCAGCGCTCCGCCGTAGGCTGCTGCGAGTGCGGGATGAGTTAACGACACACTGGCACGCGGGACCACCCTCTGCACCGGACAGGGAATCGCTGGATGGTGAGGGGGATGTGCCAGGACGGTGCTATCTGGCGTGTTCAGGAAATGCTCGAGCTCATGCTGCGGAACGGCGATGTGCAGCTCTTTATGGCGGTCGTCTCCAATGGTGATGATGGGATCTCCCTGTTTGACATACGTTCCGAGCTTTGTCTGCAGATTTCGGGTCACCACGCGACCGTCGATTTCAGAGCGGATTGTCAGCTCTTCGAACAGTCGTTCTTTTTCCTGAAGTTTTGCCTGTAAGTCCTGCAGTACTTCCTGTTCGACCTGTCGCTCTGCGATTTTGCGTTGCTGGTCGAACTGGTGGATACGTAACTCTGACTGTTGAATTTCGATTCTCAGTTTCGCCAGCTCGAGTTCCAGTTCAGGATTTCCTAACTGGATCAGAGTCTGTCCCCGGTGGACCTGTTGGCCGCTCTTGACTTCGATCTGTTTAATAAAGCCGGGGAGGGGAGCGTGTTCAGTTCCTTGAGGAGTGTAATCCACGATTGCCGGTGCCTGGAGGTTTCCCAACCAGGGAACGTAGGCCAGCACCAGAAAACTGGTTAACAACAGAGAACCGGTGACCAGTACAAATCGGCCTCGTTGCGGAGCTTCCCCCGGCTTCCCGACTGCAACATACTTAATACACCGCCAGACAGGCTGGATAATCCAGAGTGTAATCGCGATCGCGGCGAGGATGACTCCAGCTCCTTCCAGCAGAGTCGCCGCAGCGACCGTGAGGGTGATGCAGACCAGAATCCGCCAGCCGAGCGAGGAGATTCCATAGCCGGCTATGATCAACCGGACGCGCCGCGACCAGTTGGGGAGCAGGGTATTCACGCCGAGAAACGTTCGTTTGGCCCACTGCCTGATCCAGAGTTGCCCGTTCGTATACAGGTTGGGAATTTCCAGCAGGTCAACCAGAATGTAGTAGCCATCAAATTTCATCAACGGGTTCAGGTTAAACAGCAGGCTGGTGATACTTGCCGTGAAAACGATGTTGAAGCAGGCGTGGTTCAGCCAGGCATGCGAAGTCTGTCCCCAGACGAGGGCCGCCAGGGCTGCGATCAACAGTTCGACGTAGAGTCCAGCTGCGGCAACATGCATCCGTGACCAGCGGGAGGGGAAGCTCCAGCTGGAAGTGACATCGACATAAGGGAGCGGGGCGAACAGGACGAACAGCGATCCTGCTTCACGAACGGAACCCCGATAAAGCTTACAGACGACGCCGTGTGCTGACTCGTGGCACAGCTTGAGAATCACCCAGCAGCCGACCAGCCAGATCCAGTTGTCTGCGGAGAGTATCGTTTGGGATGAGCTATAAAATGCGTCCCAGTTCAGGCCGATGCGAAACAGAGCCCAGAGCAGCAGAATGCACCAGGCGACCAGCGCCGGAGCGGAGAACAGCCAGCCCCAGGTGTGTGCCAATCGTGAGAAGAGCCGGTCCGGATTGCCAATCGGTAGACGAAAGACGAGGAAATTCAATTTTGCCAGCCAGGCCACCGCTGGTCGTTGATCGGAGCCTGCCGGACGCAGTCGCTCATCATGGTTTTTCAGTAAGTCACTGCCGAACGCCCATTGGCAGAGACTGATAATGTCGTCCTGCGAGAGTTGATGAAAGGGGAACGCGGTTGAGAGTTTGCTGTAACATTCCTGGACAGTCGACCGTCCGTCGAGCAGTCGCAGGAACGTGTATTCGGTCTGACCCACACGATAGTAACGCGAGTGCAGGGAATCGTTGATGGTGTAGAAGTCCTCACCATTGGCATGCTGGAGCGTGAAAGTCAGATCCGCGCGCAGTTTGAGCCGGCTGCTGAAAAAATCGCGGATACTCACATCGGGCTGCATGCTCTCACCTTCCAACACTTAATACAGGTACTTCCTGATCAGATTCCACGGTTTGTGAAACAGGATCCAGTAGACGGGCTGTGGGGCGGTCTGAATACTGGCCCGCCCTTTCATCCCCGGTCGCAGCAGGCCCTGGCTGTTATCCACGGTGGCTTCCGCCATGAAAATATTAGCGTCATCCCGCAGTTCTGCCCGGGGATGAATACGTTCCAGCTGCAGGGTCTGGTCTGAATCGGGTAACGCTTCCAGGCGAATATGAACGCTCTGGGCTTCCCGTACATGACTGATCTCAGAATCGGGCACGGCGACCTCTACGACCATCTGATCCAGGGGGGCGATTTCAAATAGTGCTTCGCCAATCTCCAGGGGAGCTCCTTCGGCCCAGTTCAGAGTTCCCGCGACAACGATCCCGTCAACGGGGCTTTTGATTTCCAGGTTGTTGATGCGATGATCGAGCAGCTCGATTTCCAGACCGAGGCGTTCCGCTTCCAGTCGTGAAAGTTGCTGGGTCGTAAAGTCGCGGGCCGCCTGGGCAGAGTCGCGACGTTTGATCGCCTGGTTCTGGTCTGAAATCAGGCTGGCCCGTTTCCATTTTAGTTCCCGGGGATCCATTCGGGCCAGTACGTCTCCCTGGTGAACCAGGTCTCCCGGTTCGACCAGCATGGTTTCCAGGGAACCGGCAAACGGGGCGACGACGAACCGCTGCATCACCGGTTCCAGCTGACAGGCACATTTGACCTGATACGGCCAGGGAACGAACATCAGGGCCGTGAAGAGCAGGCAAGCAGCCAGCACCACACGGCGGGTTTTTCCCTGCAGCGACTGACGGACAGCCGCCTTCCAGTTTCCTCTCAGACTCGATCGCCTCTGTGCAGCATGTAAGGCATTTGCCAGGGGCTGACTGGCGGCTTCCAGCAGGCATTGCGTCTGTTTCATTCGATCCAGCGGGAGGTCGACAACACAGACTACGGTGTCTGCCTGCTGGTCAGAGCAAGTGAGTGGGACACAGAGAATAGATTTCGTCTGCAGATGCTCTCCAACCGTTTGCAGTGATTGAAGCTCGGGATTTTCAGTACTGTGTTGATCGGTCCAGACGAGTGATGTCTGTTGCCTGAGTGTTTCATCCAGGGCGGCTTCGATGAGTCCAACCGATTTTGCTGCCTTGTCAAATTGGGGGCAGCCCGAGAGTCCCACCAGGCGACAGCGTGTGCGAGTCGCTTCTTGACTGCCGATCGCAATCTGACGACAACCCAGGTAATCGACCAGATCAGAGGCGGTCTGGCCGGCTGCCTGGGTGAAGTTCGTGGAACAAGACAGATTTGAAAGCAGTTCCACAATCGCAGCGGAGTCGCGGGCCTGCTGTTCCTGCTGCAGCCCCTCGCGCAGCGTGTACCAGAGAGTGATATGAGTTGCGAGTGCCTGCAGGAGCAGCGAGAACGGTTCGGTTGAATTTGTCGCGGGAAAGACCACTCCCAACGCGTCAGCCGCCAGTCCCCGGGCGGTAATGGGGGCCGCATAAAGCATGAAGTTAATGTCGACGCAGGGTTGAATCTCGACTTCTTTACTCTGGATGCTGCTCTGACAGACCTGGTTCAACTGTGAGAGCAGGGCGGCATCAGGTGTGGATGTCGACTGTTGATACAGGATTCGACTGGTGGCTTGGTTTTCCGATACCGCGGGGCGGTAATAGAGGATCAGCGCCGGCTGACAGTGCTGTTTCAGTTCTCCAATTAATGCGTGTAGCAGTTCGTCAGATGTCTGAGCTGTCAGTGCGCAGCGCAACAGGGATTTGTGCAGACTACGATGTCGACGTCCCCTGTGATTGAGGACGCGAACCGGTGGTCGTTGTTTCGGATGAGTGCTTTCCGGATGCATGGCAGATTAACTTTCCAATTGAATCGTACAACGTTCGCCACTGCGAAAATCTCCCTTCTGGTTGTCGATCCGGATTTTGACCAGCACGGTGCCGCTCTGGGCATCGGTGACTGGTGAAATGTACTCAATCGTTCCATCGGTTGAGGACTGGTTGTGTTTAAATGAAATTCTGATCTTGTCGTTGATGTGTAATTGTGCGGCCTGCTGGCTGGTTAGCGTGAAGTAGGCCAGTAGCTGATCGAGTTGCACGAGCGTCATCGTTTCGGGGCTGTTGGGGGCGACAAACTCGCCCTGCTCTTTGTGGATCAGGCTGACGACTCCGGAAATCGGCGCTCGGATCGTGCGACGGTCGATTTGGGTTTTGATTTTCTGATACTCGAGTTTGCGTGACAGGAGTTCTTCCTGAACCGTCTGGATGTTGGCTTTCGCC
The DNA here is from genome assembly GCF_040219335.1 of Gimesia sp. Classification (NCBI taxonomy): domain Bacteria; kingdom Pseudomonadati; phylum Planctomycetota; class Planctomycetia; order Planctomycetales; family Planctomycetaceae; genus Gimesia; species Gimesia sp. The sequence continues at coordinate 13,083 of NZ_JAVJSQ010000025.1, forward strand.
ACGGCATTTTCATAGCGGGCCCGATCGACCTCTTCCTGGCGGGCGTTGCCTTCCTCTCGCAGTGATTGCAGGATCTTGAGGCGTTCGCTTTTCAGTTCCAGTTCTGCGCGGGCACTTTCCAGACGTCCCCGGGCATTCATGTTCTGCTCTGCGACCGCCAGCAGGGCCTGGTAGACAGCATTGTTGAGCCGCACGAGTGGCGTTCCCTGCGGGACCGCTTCCCCCTCGCTCACAAAAATCTGATCGATGACACCTGTTTCGTCTGTGGCGACCCGGATCGTACGGTAAGGTTCGGTGTACCCTTCCAGTTCGACAGCGAAGGCGCGGAGCGGGCTGCAGGCCAGCAGTCCTGTCAGGCTCATCAAGATCCAGAAATTGATTCGTCTTGAATACATCTGCACTCCACGCTTGTTAATAAATCAGACTCGTTTCCAGTTCAGTTCAATGGGATCAGTTCCACGTACTGCAGGTGGCACTGCTTAACCAGTCATCATGCTGGGTCAGTTGTTTCCGCCGCTGCCTGCCAGTCTCTTCTATTCTGCGTTGGGTCTTCGTAATTTCTCCCAGGATCTGTCTGCTGACAGGGATTTCGCCGGTCTTGTCAACCAGTTGCTTCAATGAATCGACCCAGGCGGACTTTGCCTGGCGGAACAGGGCGTCATCGAGCGATGCCAGGATTTGGCTTGAGCCAGGTTCCCCCTTACGGGCAGCACGTCCGATTAACTGTCGGTCGATACGTTCGGTCAGCTGGAAGCCGGCTGCCAGTACATGCAAACCGCCTGACTCAGCGACACCCAGCCCCAGTTGAATATCTGTTCCACGACCTGCCAGGTTCGTAGCAATAGTGACTGCCTGCGGTTGTCCTGCGGCTGCGATCACAGCCGCCTCTTCGGCATCCTGGATCCCATTCAACAGCTGGTGTGCAATTCCCAGTTCATGCAACATATTTGAGAGTCGACGGCTGGCATCGATATCGGCTGTGCCTGCCAGTATCGGCCGTTGAGTACGCTGCATTTCCTGAATCGTACGCACGAGGGCCTGTTCCCGGCTGTGTTGATCGCTAAACAGGCGGACGGGGAGATCTGTCCTGCGACTGGGCCGGTGTGGGGGAATGTGAGAATAGTGGGCTCCGTATACCTCTCTCAGTTCCTGCTGGCAGCCTTGCACGGTTCCCGACATGCCACACAGTTGATCGTAAAGCTGGAAGTATTTCTGTCGCATGATCCGGGCGATCGGCTGGCTCTCTGTGGTGACCGGTTTTCCCTCTTTGGCTTCCACGGCCTGGTGCAGACCATTCCGCCAGGTGCGATCGGTGAAAATGCGGCTGGTATGCGGATCGACAATCTGCACGCGGTTTTCAATGACGACGTAATGCAGGTCGCGATGATAAAACAATTCGGCCCGCAGTGCCTGTTCGACATATTGCATCCAGGGACGATCAAGGCGTTCGATGGGAATCAGGCTGCGATCTGCTGACAGACGGAGGATGCCCAGGTCGGTGATCTGTAATTCGGAGGCCTGCTGATTGACGAGGAAATCCTGCCCCGCTTTGAGAGTAAGTGCCGCCTGTCGTGCCGCCTGGTAGACGTCTGCGTTGTCTGCCGGCTGTCCCCCCTGAGAAGAGAGCACCAATGGGACAGTAGCTTCGTCGATCAGCACACTGTCTGCTTCATCAATGATTGCCGCCGCATGCGTGGACTGTACCGGCTGTGGGGGAGTCAGCAGCTGGCCATTCAGGGTGCGGGTAAACTGACTGCCCAGCCGAGGACGTTGCTGAGAGAGCGTCATGATCTGATCGCGGAGATAGTCAAAACCGAACTCATACCCCGGCCCATACGTGATGTCGGCTGCGTAGGCAGTTTGTTTCTCTTCTGCGGACAGGCGCGGTTGATTCAGACCTGCAGTTAAGCCGAGGCGATGATATACCGGAGAAAGCGTTTCAAAATCACGTTCCGCGAGGTAATCGTTGACCGTCATGACGTGCACGCCACGCTCTGCCAGAGCGTACCAGCAGGCTGGTAAGACTGCGGTGATCGTTTTTCCTTCTCCGGTTTGCATCTCTACGATCTCACCGCGGATCATCGCCAGGCCCGCTATGAGTTGTTCCCGATAGTAATTCAATCCCAGCGTACGGCGAACTGCTTCGGAAACGAGTGCAAAGGTCTGGATCGTAGTCTGCTCAGAGGGATTGTGATTCTGCTGTTTCAACTGCTGGTAACGGCTGGCGAGTTCGGTATCTCCAAGCTGCTGTAAGGAAGACGCAAGCGTGGGCACGTGCGCCAGTAGCTCGCGGTCGTGTGCGGGCTGCGTTTGTCGGGTCCAGAGACGTTTCATAGCTTAGGCCCCTGTTGCTGATTAGCAGCGGCGGGGGTTACCAGCGACGGTGCGTCTTGTTCAGAACTGGGGACGGGACCTTCGGACATGGCTTCGGGAACGATTCGTTCCTGTCGCAGGATAGTGCCTGTGGCCCGGTTCAAGCGGGTCTGGCTGAGCACGTGGTCCACCTGGGCTGTGACGAAGGCCTGCTCTGCCTCGGCCCGGCGGTCCTGAGAGTCGATCAGGTCCTCGAGCAGAAAGCTGGATGCGCGATCCAGACCGGGGGCCATTTCCCAGCGACGCTGCAGGAATTCGACATCCGCTTCTGCGGCGATCATGGCCTGGTACTGGCTCTGTAAGTTCCGGTTCGCTGTCCTGACCTGACGGACGGCTGTTTCCACTTCTGCACGCAGGTTTTCCACGGTCAGTTCGAAGCGGCTCAACAAGCGGCGGAGCTCGACTGATCGCTGCAGGTGACGTGAGCGGGCTTCCTGACGATAGAGGGGAACCTCGAACACCAGGCCTGCCGTATAACTGGGTTCCCCGACACTGAACTGGTCGAGCCAGGCGCGGGAAAGATCAAATTCCCCTTTCAAGCCGGAGAGATAGGTTTCCAGAACCAGGTCGAGTTTGGGAAGCAGGTCGTTGCAGGCGACTCCCAGCCGGACCCGGGCTGCCTCGATCTCGCGGGAAGCGATATCAACTTCCGAGCGGTATTCGAGGGCCGTGGCCATGGCGTCTTCAATGGTGACGGGCAGGCTGTTGTCAATGGGCTGCTGAATCGAAATCAGTTCCAGGTTCGGGCTGGATTTGAGCTGGGGTGAATTGACCAGGGCTCGCAGGCGTGTTTCGGAGTTCTGTACGGCGGCTTCAATGCGAATCAGTTCCGAGCGTCGTTTGGCCACGGCTGCCCGGGCGCGGGCGATCTGGCTCTGCAGGGAATCGATGTTGTAACGCTGTTCGAGGTACTTCAGTATCCGCATGCCGTCCTGCAGGTGTTTCTGCTTCTGGATAAACAGCACACGGTTCAGATAGAGTTCCCAGTAGGTTTCGGTCACTTTCAGCAGATGATCCTGCAGAGCGGCCTGGGTGCGATCGGTGGTGATGTCGGTATTCAGTTCCGCGAGCACGATCAGGCTTTCATTGTAAGCCTCTCCCCGGCCATTGAGGAGCGGCTGGTTATAACTCAATGTCAGCCGGGTATCTCCCTGGTTGGGCGGGACGAAAAAGATCGAGTTGCTGGTGTTCAAACCAAACTGCTGTGAAAACTCAAGCTCGCCCCCCTGACTGTTTTTACGTCTTACGCCGAAGTTCGAACTCCAGTTGTTTTCCCGCAGCCGACTGAAATTCGTCCCGGTATCAAGGGTGCTGCTGGAAGGGATACTGATGCGGTTGAACTTGGATTCAATAAACAGTTTGGGATCAAACTCGGCCATCGCCTGTGTGATGGCGGTTTCAGCGATGATGGGATCGTCGTTGATGATGCGTACCTGGGACGAATTCAACAGCGTTTCCTGAATCAGCGTATTCACATTCACCGGGCTCTGGTGAGACTGAGGTCGGAACTGCAGGGTGACACTGTCGGCCCACCAGGGAGTGAAGTTCTGCGGAATCAACTGGGTGCTCCATGCATCACCCGCGAACGACTCTGGTAAAGGGGAAGGTTTAGCAGAGTCGGGGGCAGGAGGCAGCGGAGTGTAGGGGGTAATCGCCTGCGTCAGCTGGTAGTCTGATTTCACAGGGGGAACGGCTGCTGTTCGTACTGGAGGCTCAGGGGGTGTTTCGAAGTCAGGCGGCAACAGAGCCACCGGCGTATTGGCACTCTGACGGGGCAGGGATCTGGAATCCTGCACTTCGTGCGCGGCCAGGCTGATCTGCGAATCTTCTTGAGCGGCATCGGACTCAGCAGTCTCGTGCTCCGCCTGTATGATCGACGTTGAGGGTAAAGCCTCACTTGCGGTGACTTTGTTTTCGATGAGAGCTTTCGAGTTGAGTTGGCCTGGGAGCAGCGCGCACCCGGAGCATCCCCATACAACCAGCAAAAAAGCGGGCCAGTATCGACGGTGGTGGTTCTTGTCTATGGAGGGAAAAACCTTGTGCATTCTACGTACGCCACCAACATAAAAGTTCATTTAATCGTTATCTCTCTTTTAAATTCCTGTTCTTGATTACTTTACCTGTCTTTGCGGACAGTTAAGGTCTTTGCCCTACCAGCCTCTGAGGGGAAAACAATGCAATGTACAAATTTGCCCGAATTGGGGGGCAGCTCTATCCGACCTGCCTGAAATCGGGGACCTAGAGTTTTTCTGCAGAGCGTAAGCCCGTGATTCCAAATGCCCGTCCTCTCGTTTGGAATCGAGACAAGGTGAACCGGATCCTGTCCCCGAAAAGGTCCTCAAAAGTGTGTTGGAACCCCTTTACATACTGGATGAGAAGGTCTATTGAAACGCGCCCCCGAGGCGGCGTTGTGGAGGCATTCCAGCTCGAAGAGCTGCTGATGCTGAGTGCGGTTCCCTTGCCTGTGGATGTGATCGATCCGAGCCTGACCGCGGATGCGGATGCCAGTGCTACAACTGGTGTCAGTCCCGCCCCATCCGTTGATGGGGCTGAAACGATGCAGGTCGCAGATGTGCCTGCAGAAGAATCGTCCACTCTGAGTGACTCTGTCGATGACCTGCTGCAGGAGTTCGGGCTGTCCGATGCGTTTGACGAGGCAAATCGCGATCTGGAACTCGTATTTATCGATGATTCGACCGACCATTACCAGCAGCTGATTGATGACCTGCTGGCCCAGAATGACGAGCAGTGTCAACTCGAAATCATTCTGCTGGACAGTGAGCAGGACGGGATTCTGCAGATCAGTGAAGCATTACAAAATTATTCTGAAGTCGATGCGATCCATTTTGTTTCGCATGGAACGCCGCAGTCGGTCAAACTGGGGGCGACCTGGTTGAGCCTGGAGAATCTTGATCGCTTCTCGGAAGCCATAACCGGCTGGAGTGAGTCGTTCTCTGCAGGAACCGATCTGCTGTTTTATGGATGTGACCTGGCAGCCACCGCTTCCGGTCAGGAACTGCTGAGACAGATTCAGGAACTGACGGGAGCCGACATCGCCGCGAGTTCAGATGATACGGGTGCGGCCAGCCTGGGTGGAGACTGGGATCTGGAGTATGAACTGGGGGATCTGGAGACCGACGTGGTGTTCTCATCCCTGGTACAGAATGAATGGCTGGGTCTGCTGGCAACGGAGACGGTGCGTGACCAGTTCGGCAGTCAGTCTTATGGCAATAATGACGGTACCCAGCACTGGAATGGTAACTGGGTGGAGTATGATAACTCGGGAGGCACTCAGAGCGCCAGTACAGGTGATGTCAGAATTACCGGTGGTGAACTGCGGATGGTGGGCGACAGCGGTGCCGAGAACAGTGTGACCCGAGAAGTCGATCTTTCCACGGCTCACGATGCCACTCTCTCTTTCGATGCGGTTTCCAGTGGAACAGAAGCTGGTGACACTTTCTCGGTCCAGATTTCCGATAATGGGGGTAGTTCCTGGACCGTGCTGGATACTCTGACGGATTTTAACGGAGCCTATAGCCGGGATATTTCGTCCTATATGGCAGCAGATACACAGATCCGTATCCAGATCGAATCTGGCTATGATGGCGGTCTGCTGGGGATCCTGTTTGTCGAGTATTTATACATTGACAATGTGCAGGTGAGTTACACGGTCAACGAAGCACCGGAAATCACTTCTGATGGTGGCGGAGCAGCGGCGGTGGTGAATGTGGCCGAGAATTCGACTGCTGTGACGACCGTGACCGCGACCGATGGGAACCTGGATACACCGAGCTATGCGATATCGGGTGGCGCAGATGCAGCTCGTTTCACGATCGATGACGTCACGGGGGAACTCGCCTTTATCTCTGCTCCCGATTATGAGAGTCCCACCGACAACAACACCGACAACATTTATGAAGTGATTTTCGAGGCCAGCGACGGGTTTGGCGGTAGTGATACGCAGACGATTCTGGTGACCGTGACTCCCGTGAACGAGACACCCGCCGCAGCAAATAATACGGTGACCACCAGCGAGGACACGCCTTATACGTTTACCGCAGCCGACTTCAATTTCAGTGATATCGACGGCGATACCCTGGCGAGCGTGCGCATCACGGCTCTGGAGACGGTTGGGGCACTGCAACTGTCAGGTGTGGATGTAACGCTGAACCAGGTGGTCAGCCGGACCGACATTGATGCAGGCAATCTCAGATTTAGCCCGGTCACAAATGCCAGTGGCTCGGGGTACGACAGCTTTGGGTTCACTGTCAACGATGGGGCACTGGAATCCTCACCCTCGAACACCATGACTGTGGATGTGACCGCGGTTAACGATGCACCGACGGCTGCTGACAATACGGTGACCACCAGCGAGGATACGCCTTACACGTTCGCCGCAGCCGACTTTAATTATAGCGACATCGAAGGGAGTCCCCTGGCGAGTGTCCGGATTACCGCTCTGGAGATTGTGGGATCTCTGCAATTGTCGGGTGTGGATGTGACATTGAACCAAGTGATCAGCCGGGCTGACATCGATGCGGGCAATCTCACGTTTTCACCAGTGGCGAATGCCAGTGGCACCGGTTACGACAGCTTTAGCTTCACTGTGAACGATTGGACGCTGGATTCTGCTCCCTCCAATACGATGACCGTCGATGTCACTCCGGTAAATGATGCTCCAACGGCTGCTGACAATACTGTGAGCACCAGTGAGGATACCACCTTTACATTCTCGGCGGTCGATTTTAATTTCAGTGACATCGAGGGAGATTCGCTGGCGAGCGTGCAGATTACTTCGCTGGAAACAGTGGGGGCTTTGCAACTCTCGGGCGTGGATGTGACGCTGAATCAGGTGATCAGCCGGGCGGACATTGATGCGGGCAATCTCACATATACCCCGGTCGCAAATGCCAACGGGGCCGGTTATGCCAGCTTCGGATTTTCCGTGAATGACGGGACTGCGGACTCGGTTTCCTCGTATGCCATGACGGTTGACGTCACGCCTGTGAATGATGCCCCCACAGCGGCGGATAACACGGTGACGACAAATGAAGATACCGCGTATGTCTTTACGTTCGCTGATTTTAATTTCAGCGACATTGATGGCGATACACTGGCAAGTGTCAGAATCACAACCCTGGAAACCCTGGGAGACTTACAGCTTTCGGGTGTGGATGTGACGCTGAATCAAGTGGTCAGTCGGGCTGACATCGATGCGGGCAATCTGACGTTTACGCCAGCGACGAATGCGAGTGGCGCGAGCTACGACAGTTTTGGATTCACAGTCAATGACGGGACGGCGGATTCAGTCGCTGCCTTTACGCTGACGGTCGATGTGAACGTGGTTAACGATGCTCCGACGGCAGCAGATAACACGGTCACCACCAATGAAGATACGCCCTACGTCTTCAATGCGGCTGATTTTAATTTCAATGACATCGACGGGGATCCACTGGCGAGTGTGAGAATCACATCGCTGGAGTCGGTGGGTGCGTTACAACTTTCTGGTGTTGATGTGACATTGAATCAGGTGATCAGCCGGGCGGATATTGATGCGGGGAACCTGACGTTTACGCCGGTGGCGAATGCCAGTGGCGCGGCGTATGACAGTTTTACTTTCACAGTGAATGATGGCACCATTGATTCTGCTGGCGGATATACGCTGACGGTGGATGTGACTCCTGTGAACGACGCTCCGACGGGGGCTGACAATACGGTTACCACCGGTGAAAATACAGTCTACACCTTCACGGCGGCTGATTTTGGCTTCGGAGATATTGATGGAGATGCTCTGACGAGCGTGCAGATCACATCACTGGAAACAGTGGGGGCCTTACAGCTTGCAGGCGTTGATGTGACATTGAACCAGATTCTCAGTAAGGCAGATCTGGACGCCGGGAATCTGACGTTTACTCCGGTGGCGGATACAAGCGGTGCCGCTTACGACAATTTTGGGTTCACTGTTAATGATGGCACGGTCAATTCGGTGGCCACATATACGATGACTGTTGATATCACACCCGATCCGGGCAATATGATTCTGGATCAGTTCGGGACTCAGTCATACAGTAACAATGATGGGACCGTGAACTGGAGTAGCAGCTGGGTCGAAAACGACAGTTCCGGCGGTGCTCAGAGCCCGAGCAATGGTGATGTGCGGGTGATGGGAGGCACGCTGCGGATGGTTGGTGAGAGCGGTGCAGACAACAGTGCAACGCGCGAAGCCGATCTGTCGATGGCTCACGATGCGACCCTGTCGTTCGATGCTCTTTCTTCAGGAACCGAATCCAATGACTCTTTCTCGGTACAGATCTCGGATAACGGCGGGAGTTCCTGGACGGTGCTCGATGTACTGACCGACTTTACGGGCAGCTACAGTCGGGACATCTCTGCCTGGACAGCCGCTGACACGCAGATCCGCATTCAGATCGACAGTGGATATGACGGCGGCCTGCTGGGGATCCTGTTTGTCGAGTATTTGTATGTCGATAATGTGCAGATCAGTTATACGATTAACAGTCCGCCTGTGATCACCTCTGACGATGGGGGACCGGCGGCGGTCGCGAATGTCGCTGAAAATACAACCGCGGTGACCACGGTGGCTGCCAGTGATCCGGATCTGGATTCCATCAACTATTCCATCAGTGGCGGAACGGACGCGGCGCTGTTTACGATCGATAATCTGACAGGTGAGCTGGCCTTTATCAGTCCGCCTGACTACGAGAGCCCTGTCGACGCGAATACTGACAATGTGTATGAAGTGACTATCGCGGCGAACGACGGTTATGGCGGTTCCGATTCTCAGACCATGCTGATTACGGTGACGCCGGTAAATGAGCCGCCGACAGCTGCCGACAATACGGTGACGACGGCCGAGGAGACGGCTTACACGTTCACCGCTGCGGACTTCAACTTTATTGATGGGGACGGCGATAGCCTGGCGAGTGTGACGATCACGTCCCTGGAGTCGGTGGGCACACTGCAGTTGTCAGGCGTAGATGTGAGCTTGAACCTGGTGATTTCGCGAGCGGACATCGACGCCGGCAATCTGACATTTATGCCGGGTCTGAATGCCAGCGGTACCAGTTACGATAGCTTCGGGTATTCCGTCAACGATGGGACGTTTGAGTCGACCGGAACCTATACGCTGTCCGTCGACGTGACGCCGGTCAATGATGCACCGACTTCGTCAGACAATACCGTGACGACCAGTGAGGATGTGCCTTATGTGTTTTCCGCCGCTGATTTCAACTTCAGTGACATTGATGGGGATTCGCTGGCCAGCGTGCGGATCACGGCGCTGGAGACCGTGGGAACGTTACAACTTTCAGGCGTGAATGTGACGCTGAACCAGGTGATCAGTCGGGCCGACATTGATGCAGGTAACCTGACGTTTACGCCGGTCGCGAATGCCAGTGGGACCGGTTATGACAGCTTCGGTTTCAGTGTCGGCGATGGTACGCTTTACTCGTCGCCCGCGAGTACCATGACGATCAACGTGAATGCGGTTAACGACGCCCCCACGGCGGCCGATAATACGGTGACGACCAGCGAAGACACGCCCTATATCTTCACGGCTGCTGATTTCAACTTCAGCGATGTGGATGGGGACTCGCTGACCAGTGTCAGGATTACCTCTCTGGTGACGTCAGGAGCGTTACAGCTGTCGGGCGTCGATGTAACATTGAATCAGGCGATCAGCCGGGCGGATATCGATGCGGGAAACCTTATGTTGGTTCCAGCGGCGAATGCAAATGGAACGAGTTATGCCAGTTTTACGTTCACTGTGAGTGATGGGGCACTGGAATCGACTCCGGGAAATGTACTGACAGTCGATGTGACGCCGGTTAATGATGCACCGACGGCTTCTGACAACACGGTGACAACCAGCGAGGATACTGCTTACGTCTTTACTGCTGCTGATTTCAATTTCAGCGACATCGACGGCGATTCTCTGGCCAGTGTCAGAATCAGTGCCCTGGCTACTTTGGGAACGCTGCAGTTGTCGGGCCTGGATGTGACACTCAACCAGATGATTAGCCGGGCCGACATTGATGCAGGGAATCTCACGTTTGTGCCGGTGCCTGATGCCAACGGCGTGGGGTATGCCAGCTTCGGGTTTGTGGTCAGTGATGGTGCGCTGGAAGTGTCAGTTCCAGGTTCGATGACGGTGAATGTGACTGCAGTGAATGATGCACCGACGGCTCTGGATAACACAGTCACTACCGATGAAGATACGCCTTACACTTTCACTGCAGCAGACTTCAATTTCAGTGACATCGATGGAGATCCCCTGGTGGGGATTCGAATCAGTACCCTGCCAGCGGTAGGCATCTTGCAGCTGTCCGGTCTGGATGTGACTCTGGGGCAGATCATCAGCCGCGCGGACATTGATGCCGGTGAATTGACCTACGTACCTGTGGAGAACGGAAATGGTGTGGCTTATGCCAGCTTCGATTATGTGGTGAGTGATGGCAGTCTGGAAGCATTAACTTCGAGCACGATGACTGTTGATGTAACGGCGGTCAACGACGCACCGGTGATCACTTCCAGCGGAGGGGGGCTGAGTGCGACCCTGCGGCTTTCCGGAGTGCTGTCGACGGTTGCTACCATTGAAGCGACCGATGTCGAACTGGGGCTTCAGATACTGACCTTCTCAGTCAGTGGGGGGCTGAATGCGGACCTGTTTAACATTGATGCGAATACAGGCGAACTGTCGTTTGCAGCGTCTGCAGAGCTCGATTCGCCTCTGGGGGGAAATGTCTTTGAAGTGGAAGTGCAGGTCAGTGATGACCTGGGAGGAACCGCAACACAGTTACTGACGGTGATCGTGGATCAGGTGAATCAGCTCTTCCCTTCCGATCCGGATCAGCCGGACGATCCGGGCAATTCCGATGATCCCAGTCAGCCTGATCCATCCGATGATACTACGGACACAGGGGGAGCGGGAGACGGCCTGGGCAGCGGTACCGGGAATGAAGATATCATCTTTTCTGAACTCCCTGCAGGAGAGGGGGATCTGTTCACAGAACGAGGCCGGGAGACACAAGTTGATAACAGTGCATTTTTCTGTATTGGCTCTCCTCTCGATACCAGTACACCGGGCGGCATTCTGCCCGACTTTTCTGTTGTGACTTCGACCAGCAATCTGGTCACGGACTTTGGTTATGAAGCCGGGGGCTGGCATACGACGCGGATGGCACTGCTACAGGCATCCTTCGATCCAGTGACACACAGGCTGGAAGTCAATACGGCAAGTGTGGTCTATTCTGAACTGGTGAGTACCCGCTACGAGGATATTCAGGAACAGGTAAACCTGACGACTGACTCAGAGGAGCGACTGATCAGTGCCGCGGCGGTGGTCACGACGACGGTTTCATCCGGGTTGTTGATCTGGCTCTTACAGGGGGGGTATCTGATGGCGGGGCTGGCCAGCAGTCTGCCGACCTGGCGATTTATGGATCCGATTGCGGTGCTTGACCAGTTTGGTGAGGATTGCGAAGAGGAGGGAGATTCTCTGCAGAGTATTATCGAGCAGGCCGAAGCCTCCGCTCCCGTTAACGAAAGTGAGTTGCTCTAATGCGTGTTTCAGTCACTTTTCGAATTGTCACAGGACTGGTCATACTCACGCTGAGTACGATGCTGATCGCCTGCAGCCTGAATCTGGCTCCGAACCTGTCGCGCGTGCAGATGGAAGAGCGGGCCCGCTATTGTGAGGCACTGGCAGTCAGCAGTTCGCTGTTTCTGACCCAGGACAATTCTGAAGCACTTCAAGACTACCTCGAGGCAGTCGTCAAGCAGAATCCCGAAATCGGCAGTGCCGTCCTCAGCAAGCAGGATGGAGAAGTCTTTCTGCACGCAGGTCCGATAGTCAATCTGGCCGATGCTGATCTCGCCAGCAAATTCAATCAGGTTCGCATCGAACTGCGGGAGCAGAATCTGCCCTGGGGACAACTGGAGATTTATTATCCGATTCAACACGGGAGCCTGCTGTCATTGTGGCACAGACCGATGACGCGATATATCGTGTTTGTGATTGGTTGCTGTTTTCTACTGTTCGCTCTCTTTCTGCGGAAAACACTGCAGTCGTTGAACCCGTCCCGGGTGATTCCGGGACGGGTACAGGATGCGTTGGATACGCTGGCCGGCGGCCTGTTGATTCTGGACACGAAAGAACAGATTGTTCTCGCAAACAAAACGATAGCGCGTGCACTGCGGACCACACCCGAACAGCTGCAGGGACAGCCGGTTGGCAAACTGCCGTGGATGATTCAGAGCGAGACTGAGGCTGAATCGGAAAATATACTACCCTGGACGCGCGTCTTAACAGATGGGGAGACCCATAAGGGGATTACACTGTCACTGGAAAGCAATACGACTATTGCTGACTGTTTTGTAGTCAGTTGTGCACCGGTGCTGGATGATGAAGGCAGATCGCGGGGAGTACTGGTCAGTTTTGAAGATGTGACCGAACTGGAGAAAAAGAAATCGGAGTTACGCGAGATGCTGCAGGCACTGCACGAATCGCGAGAAGAAATTCAGCAGAAAAATCAGGAGCTGGAATACCTGGCGACGCGCGATCCGCTGACATCCTGCCTGAATCGACGTTCGTTCTACGAACAGATGGAAACCCTCTGGGCAGAAGCACAAGAGCAGGGAACACCATTGGGATGCGTAGTACTGGATATCGATCATTTCAAGTCGATCAATGACAACCATGGGCACTCAACCGGTGACCTGGTATTGAAAGGAATTGGTGCGACGCTGATGGAACTGGTCACGGCGCCGGGGGTACTCTGCCGTTATGGGGGAGAAGAGTTCTGTATTCTCCTGCCGGGACATGACATCGATCAGACCGCCCAGGTGGCCGAGGAGTACCGCCGGGCAGTCGAGTGTCTTGAATTTGAAGAACTGAAAGTGACCTCCAGTTTTGGTGCGACTGCCGTCAGCCTGGGGGCGGAGAACGCCCAGGACCTGCTGGACGAAGCCGACAAGTGCCTGTACGCCGCCAAACGGGGCGGGCGAAACCAGGTTTCGCGGTGGGACCTCGTTCCCCGGGATATGGACTTCAGCGAACCAGTTGCGCGGGAACCAGCGCCTATTGTAGAGGAGCCTGCTGCGCAAGAACCCGCGATTTCTTCGGAAGTAGCGTTGCGGCTGGGCCTGATCATGGACGGACTGGGACAGATGATTGACAGGCAGGACTTTGACGGTCTCGCGAAGCTGGCAGATGAGGTTCACACGCTGGCAGCCGCGCAGAACTTGTCTGAAGTGGCTGCAGCGGCCGGCCAGTTACGGGATGCAGCGACGACCGTGAATGTGGTTGAGGCGATCTATCTGACCAACCAGCTCATGGAGCAGTGTCGGGAATATCAGTCACAGCACATTGAAACCGTTGCGGATTAGAACGGGCTGAGTTCCGTTTCTGCCTGCAGGGAGGCGAAATACAGGTCGGCATCCTGTTCCCATTCGGTCAGTTTACGGACTCCCGGTTGGAGCGTGCTTTCCAGCAGACCCTGTTCCTGATGTTCGTATCCCAACAGGTGCAGGAGCTCGTGGCGGATGACTGTCCAGAGATCGACCTGTCCGTCTGCATCGCTGTCCGGCAGAGCGACTAAGGATAAGTCGTCTGTTTGCTGAAATTCACTATGATCACGAGGTGTCGGATCGATGAACCAGCCCTGACCTGCGGCGGTGGAGTCGAGGTAGATCGTATTCTCGGCTGCACGTCCCAGCACAGATCCCTGGAGATCAACGACCTGGACCTTGATCGCGTCCAGTTGCAACTGATCTTCTGGTGAAAGTTGAGATGTGAGATCTGTTTTGGCCGTGTGCAATACCTCTTCCGCTGTGGTCTGAGTTAAGGGAGTGGGATTCTGTGATGCAGGAACAGCTGCGGCAAGTGTCAACTGATTGTTCCACGCGTCCGGATAATTGAGGGGATAAATGATCGCGGGCGATTCAAGTTTGCGTTTGCCGTAATTGCTGGCGAACAGGAGCAAGTCTTTGAATTCAACACGATCGTTCTGATTCAGATCTGCGAACCAGGCATAGTCGGATTGCGACTGGCTGGGCGTCTCACCATAGACACTGGCGAACAGGAGCAAGTCTTTGAACGTTATGGCATCATCGTCATTGAGGTCATAAGGATTCGCCCAGATACTGGTTATCTGCAGCGGGCTGTCGGTGATGGTGACGGGTAAACCAGAGACGAGGCCGACTTCTGCAGAGGTAAAAGCGAGCTCCAGGTCATGAGGACCGATCTGCTGCTGGTCCAGATCCAGGTCGACACCATCATTGGCCAGCGATTCAAACCTGATCCGGGCAAAGAGCAGGTGCTCGGAAACTCCCAGATCGGTCTGAGCTGTCTCTGCAGACAGACCGGTGATGCTCCCGGAGGCATCGTCAATGGTGCCGCTCTGATTCAGGGAAAAGGCAGGCCCGAACTCGATAGCGGTTGCCGTCGTATAGGCACTCTGATAGTTCAGGTCGAGACTCGTGGAGAAGATGCCCTGGCTGAAATTGTCATTCGTATTCACCCAGAGTTCCACCCAGAACGAGGACCATTCCAGGACGTCTGACTGGTGATCAGGTAAATTAGAGGCGGTGCCATTCGCGTTGATGTCTGTCGGGGAGTTGACAACCTGCAGGTTGATTTCAGCAGATACTGATTCTCCAGAGTAGTCAACAAAGACACTGAAAGTGCGCTGAAAGAATCCATTATCCTCCTGGGTATCCAGATCACCATCAAGTCCACCATCTTCGACAGTTACGGTGATGATGGCGACACCAGTTTGGTCTGCTACAGGTGTGAACGTCAGGCTGCCTGTTTCCGCAGGCGAGTTATAAATTACGGTCGGATCGGGAATCAGTGCCGGGTGATTGCTGGTCGCACTAACCCGCCTGGGGTTCGTTGCCGCACCACCTGCTGTGATGCCTGTAAGGTTAACTGTCTGTTGAGCTGCATTTTTATCGATACTGAGATCAGAGATTTCATCGATGCTGGTTTGAACCAGTCCCGTTCCCTGCGATCCCGCATAGACCTTTCCCTGATCCGAATAAGAAATGTAGAACGCATTATTGACTGCATCCAGTACGATCTGGGGAAGCTCGGTCCTCGAATTCTGACCCGAGACGCTGTTATTTGCAGAGAGAGGACCGTTGAGTCCGGTGGTTCCATTGCCAAAGGTCACTGCTGCGAGGTTGTAGTTCGCCCCCGCATCCCATCCAGGGCTGGTCACCAGAAAATTACTGTTGTCGAGAATTGTCAGTTCATAGGTTCCTTCAGGATCGTTGATGCCGAGGTAATCATAATGAGACGATCCCACAAGACTGTTATTGGCTGAGATAACGCCACTGGTGCCTGTTGACCCATTGCCTAATGTAATCGCTCCTGCGTCCTGAATGGTGCCGTTATCCCAGTAGCTGGCCATTACAACGTAGTTTCCGTTTGGGAGAGCGTGCACACTGTTAAAACCCGAGAAGCTGATGTCTCCGACAAGGTCACCTATCTGAGCACCAATCAGACTGTTTTCAGAGGAGACTGGTCCCTGGACCCCGGTAGTGCCGTTGCCGAAAGTGACTGCACCTGCATTTGCCTCTAAACCAACCGACCAGTTCCGTGAACTGACGACGTAATTTCCATTGGTTAGAGGGATGACTCCGGTAAAGCCCTCATAATTCGTCCCGCCTACAGAGTCGTCGCCAGAGGTGCCGACCAGGCTGTTGTTTACCGAGATCGTTCCTGTAATACCGGTGCTGCCATTAGCAAACGTGACGGCACCGGCAGCATAAGCGATGCCGTACTCTCCGTTCGGGTTGTTCCAGAAGGGACTGGTGATGACATAATTGCCGTTGGTAAGCACCGTAACTCCGGAATATCCCAGTCGGTCATTATCTATTGTTCCGATCAGGCTGTTCGCAGCTGAAATCACTCCGGTTACACCCGTGGTTCCATCACCGAACGTGACTGCACCCGCGTTGTAGAGATCACCGTTATCCCAGGAGGGGCTGGTGAGAACATAGTTACCATTGGGCAGGGCCGTGACGGCAGAAGTCTGCTCAAAATCCATACTTCCGAGTTCATCATCTGCGCTGGTACCAACAAGACTGTTGGATGCATTAATGACACCGCTGGTTCCACTGATGCCGTTTCCAAAAGTGAATGCGCCTGCATCCTGATAGGAGCCATTGTCCCAGTTTGGACTGCTGACAACATAGTTACCGTTCGAAAGCGGCGTCACGGCAGAGATCCCTCGTGAATTGGTAAATCCCAGGCTGTCATCACTGGTGGAACCGACGAGACTGTTGGCAGAAGAGATTACGCCACTGGTGCCTGTGGTGCCGTTACCAAAGGTGACAGCACCTGCGTCGCTCAAATCATCATTATCCCAGAACGGGCTGCTGACGACGTAATTGCCGTTAGTCAACGTGGTAACGAACGAGAGTCCATAGTAATCAAATAACCCGACCTGGTCGTCGCTGGAGGAGCCCACCAGACTGTTGGCTGCGGAGAGGACTCCTGTGACGCCAGTCGTTCCATTACCGAACGTGACGGCACCCGCATCGGTTGCGGAGCCATGATCCCAGTCAGGGCTGCTGATTACAAAATTTCCGTTGCTGAGTTCGGTAATACTACGCATGCCCCCCCGGGACCAGCCGCCAATTTCGTCATTTGTTGAAGAACCTACCAGGCTGTTGGTTGAGGAAATCACTCCGCTGATGCCTGCTGTTCCACTGGCGAAGGTGACTGCTCCTGCATTCAGGACCGAACCGTTGTCCCAGTAGGGACTGGAGACAATATAGTTTCCGTTGGATAAGACTGTGATGCTTGTTTCAGTACTGACACGGTAGACAGATTCAATACTGCCTACATGGTCCGAGATCGATGATCCGACCAGACTGTTATTGACGGACACAATGCCTGTGGTACCCGAATTGCCGTTACCAAATGTGACAGCGCCAGCCTGTATTACGGTTCCATTATTCCAATAGGGACTACTCACGACATAATTGCCATTCGGGAGCACGGTCACCCCCGAATTACCGAGAAACATACCGCCCACATAGTCATTTGTCTGTGAGCCCACCAGGCTGTTTGAGGATGAGATGATCCCAGTGACTCCGGTGGATTGACTGCCCCAGGTTACTGCACCGACATCAGTTGTTCGCTGGACGAAGCCTCCCTCTCGGATGCTGCGCTGGTCCCAGTTGGGGGCGCTGACCACATAGTTTCCGTTATCGAGGAGAGTTACTCCGGTACGGCCTACGGCATCAAAACTGGTGGTGCCGATCAGACTGTTACTGGCCGTGATGGAACCTGTTACCCCTGTGTGTCCATTCCCAAATGTAACAGCGCCGGCATCCTGTTCAGCGGCATTGTCCCAGTTAGGGCTGCTGACGACATAGTTCCCGTTCGGGAGGGCGGTTACAGCAGGGATGTCTTCCCTATAGTTGATGCGCCCCAGATAATCATTGTAGTAGCTTCCCACCAGACTGTTCGAAGAGGAAACCGTTCCGCTGATCCCGGTATTTCCGTTTCCAAAGGTAACCGCTCCTGCATCGTCCCAGGAGCCGTTGTCCCAGTAGGGACTGCAGATGACAAAATTGCCTGTCGCGAGGGCCGTCACTCCACTCAAACCGAGGCGATCGTCTTCAGTCGAGCCGATGAGGGTACTGATCAGGTTGCCCGTTGATCCATCGAACAGATATACCGCGCCGGCATCTTCTCCCCCTGTATCGTCCCAGGGAGCTGTGATCACGACATTGCCGGTGCTGAGGGGGACAACCGAGTCACCAAAGCCATTGTCTGCGCTCGGATTGGGGTCGATGAATTCAGCAAAGGCGGCTGTGAGCAGCCTACGGTCTTCGAGGGATTCGACCAAACAGGCTGCGGGTTGTCTGCGCTGGGTGGCTGCCCGGGCTGCGCGTCGTCGTTTCTGTTTGGCCTGTCGTTGGAGCAGTTCCGGAATGAAACGCAGTGCAGCACAGGTGAAGTTGGATTTGAGTTTCATCAGTAAGCCCTCTCAGTTCCAGATTCGTTCGCTGACAGACCCTCTGTCAGTGAATAGATCACCTTTGAGAGGGCGAACCCGACGCGGTATCGCAGGAAAAAAGTAGAATATCGACAACCTGTAATTGTTTAGATTGTGGATGTTTTTAAGTGTTTGTCAGTAAGTGGGTTATGGCGACGTGTCTGTTTCGCTGAAAGTGATCCCTGAAAGGAATTCCGGGGCTGTTGGGAATGCTGCAGATGACACTGATACGCTGAGGGTGATTTAAGCAAAGGAGCACTTTCTGAACCACATATCATCTTTGAGTATTTTCTGCATGAGTATACCGGTTCAAAAGCAGAGAAATTGATTTTCCGACTGATAGAAATTTTGTATCCTTATCTTCAGGAATGAAGAGAGTACAAGGGGGCAGGTCTTCTTTGTTTTATATGGGGCTCTTTTAGACATGTTGTATGCTGAGAACCAAGCGAATCTGTTCTGCCGAGGAAGTATTTCATTTACAGAACCGGTCAGTTGCGCGACTGACACTGTTTGAAAATCGTAAGACTCTGCGATGGTCAGAAAATGCATCATTCGCGTCATGCCGTTTGGCGATGAAACATGGACCAGCATCACGGCCGTTCGTCTTTCCCTTGAAAGCACCACACCTCACCGTGGTTGTCCCCGGCTCAAAAAATAGTGATGTTCCCTCTATTTGTTCAAAGCTGGGACGCCAATTGGGACCAAAGGTGGAGTCCCAACACTGAAGAACTTCAAATTTGATGAGTTTTCACTATGATTGATGAATCTAAAATGCATAATTCCCCCCCTGATTATGATTGGAGTCGGATCGAAGAAAGGTATGCCGATGCCTGTGAAGACTTGCCTTATTTTCTCGACGGAGCGAGATCCGACCCAAAGAACCTTTCTCTTTTAATTTCAACTGCAATGGATGTTGCTTGTTGCGGTACGGCGCTGAAGGTAGAAAATATGCTGGTACTCCAGGCCCTGCGACTCGCTGGCCAAGCCTCTGCTGCAATATTTTTCTCTGCATCTTCAGACATATTACCAGTAAAAGTACCGCTTGGCGAAGACCGACCTTGTGCGATAGAAGCACGTCCTGACGAAAGTACCGTACACGCCTTTCGCTGGGTGCGTGGTTTTTTTCTGAATGCCATTTGCCGAGAGTACGATCTCATCGATAGCATGTGTCGAACTCCGACGGAATTACTTAGACAGTCTTCTACTAAAGATCCTGAGTATCGGTATCTTTTCGTAGATGCTCTCAGAGCATTTTGGACAGGAGAATTGCAAAGTGGCAAAATCGTTCTCTCTGCATTAGAAGCAGCGGACCCAGAGCGGAGTGATGTTCACTCTGCTGATTGGACTTTGCACATTGATGTGCCACTGTTGCAACTGCTTTTCCATGTAAACAGCAACGACGATGATTTTACAGAGCAGTTTCCCAAAGCAGTAGCGCTTTTTCAACAGTATTGGTTATCGAGTGAAGAACGATCTAAGAATTGGGAGAGACTCCTCGCCATCGAATTAACTGGAATTGCAGCACTAGCACATGATCGGCATATGGCACTTCACATCGACTCCGAATGTGTTTCTAACGAGCTTGTGTTCTGTCATAAACGCACATGAAAAGAGTCCTGACCCCTTTATGGTCTCCTTTATGGTCTCCTGGTGTTCGGGATGACTCCCAAACCGCCTGATCTGGCTGAGATAGTGCCTCACAAGGGGCCTGCTGAACTGTACTACGTCATCAAGCATGGCATCAAGATGACAGCGATGCCGGCGTGGCCCAATCTGAAACGCGAAGATGAAATCTGGTCCGTGGTGGCGTTCCTGCAGAAGTATCCGGAGCTCTCGCTGGCTGAGTACGAGCAACTGGTGTGGGGAGAACATAACAAGCAGAGTGGTCAGTCCATCGCTTCCGCAGAGGGAGAAAACCTGCCGGTGCCGCACACCGTGATTGAAGTCTGCGCGGGCTGTCACGGACTGGACGGTCAGGGGCGGGGCCTGGGGGCATTCCCCCGTCTGGCCGGACAGAACGCTGCTTACCTGGAAGAATCGCTCAAGGCCTATCGCGGGGGGAAGCGGCATAGTGGAACGATGCAGATCGTCGCGGGGCCGTTACTGGACGATGAGATTCAGGAAGTCTCCCATTTCTATGCACGGCTGCAGCCTGCCGATCCTGTCGAGCGTACTGAACCAGGACGGAATTCAGCTGATATTTCTCCCGAGGAATGGAATGCGGCCGTGGAACGGGGAGCAAAAATCGCAGCGGAAGGGATTCCTGATCAGGGAGTGGGGGCGTGTGCCGACTGTCACCCGACAACACGTCAGTCGTTTGAGAATTCCTATCCGACATTGATCGGTCAGACTCCGGATTCCCTGATGCGGCAGTTGGAACTGTTTCAGCAGCGGAAACGTGGGGGAACAAAAACGGCGAATCTGATGCACGCCGTCGTCGATGGATTGCAGCCGGAGCAGATTCAGGCAGTGAGCTTCTATTACGCACAGCTGTCTGCACAGAAATTCCGAAAGAACTGAGCGGGATCAGTCACTCAGAGCTGGATGCAGAACGCGAGGCGCATAAAAAGGGGTCAGGACTCTATTCTGTTTTTATTCTCACTGGTTTCTGCTAGACTTTGAGTATGCCCAGAGCCAAACGAATTTGTCCTGCCGGTGAGGTGTTTCATGTACTGAACCGGTCTGTTGCGCGGCTGACTCTGTTTGAGAAGCCGGACGATTATGCTGCGTTCATGCGAGTCGTCGAGGAAACGTGGCAGAAGAATCCGCTGCCGATCTTTGCGATGTCCGTGATGCCCAACCACTGGCACTTTGTCGTGCGACCTACCACGGATACCCAGTTAACGGACTTCTTCCGGCGGCTCACCGTCACTCACACGATGCGCTGGCACGCTCATTACGCGACGGGCGGCACCGGGCATCTCTATCAGGGACGCTTCAAATCGTTTCCGATTCAATCGGACGACCATTTACTAACCGTCATGCGTTATGTCGAACGCAACCCATTGCGGGCGAATCTGGTCCAGCAGGCAGAGGAGTGGGAGTACGGCTCCGCCTGGACCCGGCAACAAAAACAAGACAAGCCGGAATGGTTGGCGACACTCAAGAATCCGCAGTTGCCACGGAACTGGCGGTCACTGGTCAACAACCCCCAGACCGACGCCGAGCTGGCGGCCCTGCGAAAATGCATCGTCCGCGGCACACCTTTCGGCAACGAAAAATGGACCAGCAACACTGTCCAAAGGCTATCACTGGAAAGCACCACCCGCCCCCGGGGTAGACCACGCACCAGAAAAGAGTCCTGACCCCTTTATGGCTCCTGGAACCGCATCAGAAGCGCACCCGCTATGGCGGCAAAAGCACGGGGCCGAACTGTGATGGCGTGTTGCGGATCGCGACCAATCTGCTGGACGTTCCCGCGGAGATCATTGCATTGATGTATCGTTATCGCTGGACCATTGAAATCTTCTTCCGTTTCTTCAAGCACATACTGGGCTGTCGCCATCTGTTGAACAGGTCGCAAAACGGCATCGAAATTCAGACTTACTGTGCGATCATCGCCAGCATGCTGATCAGTCTGTGGACCGGACGCAAGCCGACCTTGAGAACCTATGAAATGATCTGCTGGTATTTCACCGGCATGTGCGACGAAGAAGAACTGTTGTCGCACATTTCCCGATTGCAAAAACAGAACGATTGAACGCGGGTCGCCAGTACGTCTCGTCTGCTTTACTTCACGCTGCGCCGATTTATCTGAGAACAAGTACTCGTAATACCACTCCGCAGATTTTACAATCACTCAAGACCCTGATCCTGAAATCAGCCGCCGTGAGCAACCGCCGGGCCGAACAGGATTGGACCTGACCCCTTTATTTATCCACAAATGAGAGGTAAACCATGCTAACAAAAAGATTAGTTTTCTCAATCTATTGTCTAATTTGTATTATTAGTACTGCGATAGCAACAGCGTGTATCAATAGTAGCAATAAACCATTCTCCAAAAGGGGGGATCCAGTATTAGACAACTCGGATGTGATTTGGCATGGAACTTTTTTCGGTCTGGAACCACAAATTTCAGAGCGAGCTGACCGGTATTTGAAAGATATTACAAGGGATGATGAAAAATGGCTTTTGAAAAATCTGATGAATAAAGATCGTTTTGCGATCTGTCATGTCATACTGGTATTTCATTGGGGCCCTCCCTTCGAGGTTACAGATAATTACCCTTTATGGTATGGAATGTCAGTTCAATTAGAGTCTTCCAAGAAGACAAAATATAAAATTGAGTATAAAACAACTGAGAGAGAAAAGTTATATGAGATATGGGCAAAAGCTTTGGGAGATCCAAAATCAAGATTAAGGTATGGCAAAGTCGGGCCAATAGATGACCCTTTCAAGGGAAAAAGTGATTGAGAAAACATAGTGATCACTGCGACATGTATTTCTATATCTGATGAGATATTTTGAATGCTGTTAGAGAACGGGCGACTACAATCTATGACAATGATGGACACAAAGCCGGCTAGTTTATTCCTGTAAGGGATAGGTCTACCCCCTTCGACAATGAAAAATGGACCAGCAATACAACCGTTCGTCTTTCCCTGAAAAGCACCACACGTCCCCGTGGTAATCCCCGACAGCTTTAAAGCTTTCCGCTACGGCGTCTGCGGTAGATGATGTATACCGTGATGAACGTGACAACGCAGACTGCTTTTAGGATGAACAGTGGAAGGGGTTGATACCAGGCGCGGGTCGAGACTTCGATCAGATCGGAGACTCCGAACAGCGCGAATGCGATGCTGCAGGTGATGGCTAGATCTCTGTTTTGCTGCAGCCGAGGCAGCCGGACGAGAAACAGACACGCAATCGAAATCCAGAGAATTGCTTCAGCCAGATTGAGTATCTGATCCAGTTCCAGTGATTGCATAAAGCTCATCCGAAGTCTGATTCCCGTTGCTGTGAGTTACCGGTTCTTCAATTTCCGGTATGGCCCCTACGCAGAGGCATTGATTCATTTAGAATACGTTTCAATTCGTTTGCGTGAATGAAATCTTTATTATACTGGAGCTCAAACAGGTAACATCACTTTTATCAAATGGTCGTCGCGATGAGTAAGTCTTATTATCAAGTTCTATTGGTTGAATTGAGTACGGGAATCATATTAGATAGACAGCAAGAATATCAGCAGGGAAACGATGATGATTCCCGCTATTATTTTGAAACCTGGCAAGAAGCATTCGCATTTTCTCAAGAGATGACAGCCAAGACACCAGAGATTGAATGCCTGATCCTGAATGAGGATAATGAGTTCGTGCACGTCGAACGCAATCAGCGGGGTTATAGTAAGAGAAAAGAGCCCTAACCCCTGTTATTCATTTCTTGAGTGCCTGATTCTGTTCCAGACTTCTAATTCTGTTCCCTGGTCAACGGTGAAGTATTGCGCTGCTGTTCGTACTATTCAGCTGTTGGATTTTCAGCTTGGGTGGTGCGTCCCTTTGCCTAAAATGGCTCGTTTGATCTGGCTGTTTCTCAATCTGGGATCTTTGATCGGGGGGCGGTTCTTAAATTGAACGGTTCCTGCCATAGTCGTTTCAACCGGGCTTAGGCCCTGCGGCTTATTGGTCTGACTGGCTCATCTGCTTTAAAGAGATCTGTCGGCTGTCAGGTTTACTTCTTGAGTGATGGTGAGAATTATGTGAAACGGCGCGGGGGCGTCAAGGGGACTGCCGGCGTTGAGTTCAGTGTGAGGTTCACTGAGTTGCTGGTGAGATGCATTTGAAATGCTCTGAAAGTGCTCCGAAATGATTTGAAATTCTACGAGACATAGGGAACCGGTGCTGTCTGTTCCGGTGAAAAACCGGAAAAATCGACGGTGATTCAGGTGATCCTGGGGCGCTGGTTCGTGATGTTCCCGTGCTCGGATCATCCGCCTCGCGCGCGAAGCACAATTTCACAACTTTATGATTCGGGGAGTGCCGATCAAGTTCAAGCTATTCAGTTTTGGAGACAGAAGTGCGCTGGATAAATGGGAGGGGGTTGGTGTCAAACCGTAACCAGAAAGTGAGAAAGAGGCAGGGAGTATCAGAAATTTATGAAAACCTGTTTTCCTGCTGATCGGTCAGCGAACTGTTTTTCGGTACTTCAGATGGGGCAGAGACGATCGCGCGCTGGTGCAAGTCTTTCAAGCTGAGTGCTGCATGAGTCTGGAAAGCTCTATATGGATAGCCAGTAAATCTTGTGAGTAAGTTCTTGTTATTCCGACTTAAACATTACATAATGATCTTGAGGTGCAAAAACGTTCATACAAAGGGCCAAAAAAATGTTACGCACACCTGATCAAAGACGTGGATTTACACTGATTGAACTACTGGTATCTATCTCTATTATCGCTGTACTGATAGCACTTCTGCTACCAGCAGTTCAGCAGGCGCGGGAGGCCGCCCGGCGTTCCCAGTGCAAAAACAATCTCAGGCAGGTCGGTCTGGCGCTGCAGAATTATCACAGCGACTACCTGGTATTTCCGCTGGGGGTCCGGAATCAGTACCTTGGTTTCGGGTCGAGCTGGTGGGTGGGGCTGCTGCCTTATCTGGAGTATGGCACTCTTTACAACAAGTATAATCACGATGTCGCCAGCTGCGGGTTCACGCCTTTGAATCCGGCGCTGGTGGCGGATGTCAGTATGCCGGTCATGCTGTGTCCGTCCAGTCCGCTGGAGGCTCGCGTCAATGGTGCGCTGCTACCCGGGGTGAATATGACAATGCCGCACTACGCGGGAATTACCGGGGCGACGAATACCGGCACGGTGACGGGCGATCAACTTCACTTTGCGGATGATCTGTTTCCTTCCACGGATAATTCACTCTGTTGTCTGCCCCACCTGGATGGGCGAGTTGCTGCGGGGGGCGTGCTGATTCCCAATCGAACCATCGCGATTCGTGATATCACTGACGGTTCATCGAATACGATTGTGGTGGGAGAGATCTCCAGCTCGGTGCTGAAGTCGGGGGTGAGTCTGCGTGTCGACGCGGGGAATCCGAGTGGCTGGGCCGCGGGAACGGTGAGTGTGGGGACGCCTCCCCAATTGCTGGGACCAGGCGGTTTCACGCCGGCGTTTCCGGTGTTCAACCTGACAACGGTGCGTTATCCGATTGGAACAAAGGATGGCGGACTGCCGGGGATTCATACGGACGGAGGGCCTAATAATCCATTGATTTCAGCACATAGTGGCGGCACACAGTGTCTGTTGACGGACGGTTCTGTGAGATTTCTGAGCGAAAACATGAATCTGGAAACATTGAAAAATCTATGTACCCGCAACGACGGGAAGGTTCTCGGAGAATATTAACAGTAAGGGAGGTGATCTTAGAGCGAAAACGGAAGTAGCGATTCAGATTAACTTTGAAGCAAACTGTTTTTTACTCAGAATCCTGTAGCATCACAATGAAAGGGCCAACTGTGAAGAACCGAATGAAACTGACTTTGTTAATGGGGACTTGTTTTCTGCTCTGCTGTCTGGCGGGAAAGACGAATACGAGCGAGGCTGCTGAAAAAAAAACAAAGAAAGAGACCCCACTGCTGACGACCTGTGTATGTAACCAGGTTCCATTGGGGCCTGTGGGAACGAACCTCTGGGCGTGGATGGCTTATCGTTATCAGTATGAAGACGACTGTGCGGCTGCCACTGCTGTCTCGATTATTAATTACGCTCCTTTAGACAGCTACCCGGAAACGTTATGCGTCGGGTCAGGGGCCTGCGGCGATACGTGTTCACAGGCGAGAAAGGATAAGCAAAAGAAATCGAAAGGGACCGAGCCTGCTTTCCGGCATTACATGCATCCTCTGCCTGCACGTCCGTCTGCACGGCTTGATTTGTATCCTCCTGAAACGGATTTTCATTACGAAGTTGTCAGTACGCGTTTTATGCAGTTTGGAACAGCAGCGCCAGATTTAAAGTGTGCCAAGTTATTTTTAATCTGCCTATCCAAATCAGAAAACCCAACAGATCAGTCTGATGCGATCTATTTCTGGTATGGTTTTGAAGTAGAAAAATTTGATAAATCCCAGGATAAAACGTCTATCAAATTGCCTTTTGGTTATTGTGAAAGGAGAGCCCCCTATCACATCGAGGATCGATCAGGTGGCTGGAGTGCAGGGGTGTGCCGCGAGTTTTCCCTGATCAATTATGGAGGTTCGCAGTATCTGATTCGCTTCAATCATTGAGAATGAGAACTGAATAATGAAATAGAGCAACTGTTGTTCGAACAAAAACAGCCCGCAAATAGCAACCTATTTTGTGGGCTGTTTTCTCTTCAACTGCTGTGATGCTGGACGCACAAGACGAAATCCAATCTTTTCCGGTTGTAAATAGCGGATTGCGGTTTGAATAGAGTAGCTTTTCTGATTCTTTAACTCGTAGTTGCCCTCAGCTTGATTATGATTCTGATTTCGGGAGATTGTCAAACCGATAAAATCGGGCGTACGGAACTCCGGATTCAAATCCAATGCTGCTTTTGATGTTTCTATTTGCTCTGGAGTTGCCAGTGAGGATGTCCATTCTTTGCCTGAATTAAGAAAATTATCTAACGCAGGCTGCAGAGGGAGAGAATCAACGATGTGCTTGAATTCGTCGGCTGTCATAAGCCGTCCCCCCGCCTCCTCGGCAAAGTGTATGGCGAAATCCTGTCCTTCCGGGTAATAAGGAGCGTCGAGCGGGGCGTGTCTGGCGGGATCAGCGTCACTTGCGTCTGGACGAAGAGTTAAATAGTCGTGATTTGTGAAGCATCTGGTGGAGACGTAAAGATCAGGGATATCAATCTGATTGCCTTTGATCAAAACCATCTCATCCAACACACTTTGCGTAGGAATGATGATTTCAGGCCATTCGAGTGTGTTGGCTTGAGTTTTATTCCAGAATCTGTTTTTGGTACTTCCGATGGGAATCTCCGCTCCTCGAGGAGGGACTTTACGGAAGACTTGCTGAAACCGGGGCGTTCCTTCGAGCATCGCAACTACATAGTATTCTCCTGGTGCGAGACGGAGATCGGTGGGAGTTGTCCCGTCGGCTACGAATTCGATGCTGGGATCGGGTTCTCCGGAGATGGAGTCACGAGGATAGACGATGATGCGTGTTCCCGGTGGTTCGGTCTGGACATTTACCTGCCATTTGCCATCATCATGCATGACGATCATGGCGGTTGAGCTGCTCAGCAAAAGTACGCAGGTTGTGAGCAGGGACGCGCTCAATAACCGGTTTCGCTTTGCCCAGCGCCACAGTTTCTCATGCAGCGAGAGCCGACGCGCAGTGATGGGTTTTCCTTCGATAAACCGCTGCAGGTCCTCAGCCAGCTCATCAGCGGTGTCGTAGCGATCTCCCGCGAGTTTACTTAAGGATTTCAGACAGATCGTCTCCAGGTCACGGGGGATGCTGGCATTCCATTTGTGTGGGGGAACCGGTTCGGTGTGCAGGATCTGTGAAATCATTTCCTGACAGGAATTTCCCTTAAAAGGGACCCGGTTCGTCAGCAGTTCATACAGAATCACTCCCAAGGAGTAGATATCGGCACGTCCATCGACGGTGGATGCTTTGCCGTCTGCCTGTTCGGGGCTCATGTAGGCAAAGGTTCCCATAATCGCACCGGTTACGGCGATTGTAGATTCGACATCAGAGCGTTTGGCGAGCCCAAAATCGGTGATGCGCAGCTGGTCGTCATCAGTGACCAGGACGTTATTCGGTTTGAGATCCCGGTGGATCACGGACTGCTGGTGCGCGGCATCAAGGGCGTTGGCCAGGTCACGACAGATGCTCGCGGCTTTGATGAAGTCGACTTCGTGGTGTCTGGTCCATTCGCGAAGGGTGGAGCCATCGACAAATTCTGTGACCAGTACGAGAGTTCCATCAATTTCCTCGAAGTCATGGATGGATACGATTCCGGGGTGGGAAAGTCGGGCGGCGGAGCGGGCTTCCCGGGAGAAACGTTTCCGTTCGACAGCCGAGAGTGACTTTTTTCGAGGCAGCTTGAGGGCGACGGTCCGCTGGAGTTCTTCATCCCACGCTTTCCAGACCAGCCCGAAGGCGCCTCGACCGACGATTTTTTCAAGACGATAGCGGCCGAGTCGACGTACCTGCCGAAATGAATCGGCGAGTTGGGAGGTGAAGTCCTGCAGGATTTCGCTGTATTGGGGAAAGCGGGATTGATAGTCATCCAGGGAGAGCAGGTTCCCGTTCATCCTGCGATAGTGGATATCCAGTCGGAGTAATTCGGCGAAGACAATAGACTGGGTCTTACCGGAAGTCTCTTTGAGGAAACTTTCGATTTCGGGGGATTGTCCCTGTTTCCAGGATGATTCGAAGCTGTCACAGATGCGATCAATGGTATAGGCTGCCGCCATTAGATCATCATCTGCAGGATCATAGGGGGGATTATTCATGACTCCATGCTTTTCGGATCAGCCGTACCTTTCTCGTTACAGTGGCGGGGGAGATTTCCAACAGATCACTGATTTCCTCATGTGTGTAACCCTGTATCTTATAAACCGCAATTTTCTTCAAAACATCATCAGAAAGTTTATTTAAGACGCGCTGATATTCTTCTTCCATGATGGCAAAGTATTCGGGGGACTGGTTGGTGGACACGTAAGCCTGGAAGTTTTCAATGGAATTGATCGAGACCGGCAGTTTTCCCTCTGGTGAGGTGCGTTTCTGGGCGGTTTCCCGGCGGATGTGGCTGACTGCTTTTCGTTGGGTCATGGCAATCAGCAGCCACCATAATTCATCCCGGTTCTGGACTGAATCAAATCGACCGCGTTGTGAAGCCGCCCAGACACTTTCGAAGACGGAAAGCACGATATCTTCGGCGTCCAGGGTGGCTGTCGGAAAGGTGTTGACCCGGGTCTGTGCATAGCGAATCAGTTTCTCATAAAACTCGTCCCAGATTTCCTGGACGGCATCCTTCTGATCGTTTCCCAGGGTACTCAGCCAGCTGGAGACCGGGGTGTCTTCGTCGTATTCCATGTCAGTTTTCTAAATTGCAGATGGTTTAGAATAACAGGGCCCACTTTAGATGTTAGTCGTCCATGACCGATTCAGTATACCATTTTGTTTATGTGTAATCTCCCCAGAACTGAAAGATTCGTCGTTTGCTGAAACCTGTCGGAAATCTATTTCAGAGACGGTAATACATGGCAGGAGAAACTTGGGAAATTTCTGCAAAGTACGAATTAAGTGATTCGCAAAACTACGATTACGCGGTTTCAGGAATAGCGATTATCTGACTCCGATTCGCTGGAATCGGTATGGAGATCAGTCAGTGACTTTGATCAGCCGAATCGGGCCAAATTGGTTGATCATTCGTAGTCAGGCAGGGATGCCATTTTCGCTGGACGCTTTCGATTCCAGCGTAGTTTATCGGGTGAAATCGTTGAGGGGGCAGTTTCTGATTATGAAAGATGTAACGTAATTAAGCTGATCAGGCAAACGCGTTCAGTTTCTCCATCCAGCGTTGTACCTGCATGGCATCCGAATAAGTCGCTCCAGCCGGGACCGCTTCTGTGTTTCGCACGACCCGACAGAAGCAACGTAGCTCTTCAGCCATCATGCCGCTGGGGGGATTGGCACGCACTTCCAATGCCAGGGGCCAGGCAGCTGCATTGTCCCAGACTGAGATCGGACGTGGATTTGGTTCGATGCGTGCAGACCAGCCCTCACCGAATACTTCAGTTCGATCAAAACCGCGTGGCGGCATTCCCGCAGGCGTTAAATAGGAAGCCGCAAACGAGGCCACCGGACCTCCGTTCCACTGGAGTTGTGCGACGGCCAGATCGATATCGCCATTTTCTGTCCGATGGAACAGGGCACTGAAGTGATCTGGTTCTGCACAATCGAGAAGTACCTGTGTTGAATACAGGTCATGCACCATCGCAGCCTGTAACGGGTTTTCGCCTGGGAAATCCTGCACGATACTCGCCGGTCGATGGCGTACACAGTCGATGTAGGAAATCGGACCACGTTTGCGGGCTACTTCTCGCAACTCCTGAAATTCGCTGTTGAACAGCAGGATGTGTCCCAGCATCAGATTACTGGAATCGGGGCGGACCAGTGGGGCGAGACTTTCCGCTTCTTCCAGCGTCTCTGAAATCGGCTTTTCCAGCAGTACGACTTTCCCATGTTCGAGCAGTTCTCTGGTGACCGCCACGTGAGATTCTGTCGTGCAGGCGACCACCCAGGCCTCTGCGTCAGACTCTTCAATCGCCTGTGTCAGATTGGTCCACCCTGGCACATCGGGAAGTTCTTTACGCAGGGTATCGAGACTTTCCTGGCGTCGTGCTACCACCGCTGCCAGCTCAGCCTCTGCCAATCCTGCTAATGTCAATGCATGTAATCGTCCGAAACGTCCCAGACCAATGACACCTGTTTTTACGGGTTTAAAACTCTTCGCAGCCATCGGGGTTCCTTAACTATTCCAGATCTGTTGTCCGCACTGAGACGCGTAATTTGCAGACACATTCATCATATCTGAAGTAGAATTTCCCCATCAAGGCATCAGCCAGAGATGATCATCAGAACGGATACTTTCGGTTGTCGACAGGAATCCGTGAGCAGAAAATACGAGAAAAAACACCGGACGCTGGACTTGAAGGGGGGGAGCGATGGTACGATAAGAATTGTATTTTGCCTGAATCGGTTTCAGGCTCAACATGAACGGGAATTCCCGACTTTTATCAGATTGAGTGACTCGTGCAGAAAATTAAATCCCCCCGACTTCTGATCCAGCTGATTCTTCTTCTGCTGCTTGCAGTGTCTCCCGCATCGGCTGCTGAAAAAACACAATCTCTTCAGCTGACGCTGCCGCCCATGTTTTATGCGGTACCCGGCGTGGAGATGAGTATCTATTTCGACAATATCGTGCTGACCGAAACTCCCGAAAAATATCGCTTTGAAGTCGATTGTGAAATCGGTACTGCCGAGCAGAATCGCTGGTCCGTTACACCGACAGAGTCGAACGTCGGACAATATTCTCTTTCGGTCAGAGTGACAGACGCCGACGGAGCGAACCTGGGGACTGCGAATACAGTTCTGCAAGTTTCAAAGCCGGATGCGGGAGCCAATCGTGACACCTGTCGGTTGTTGATTATCGGCGACAGCCTGACAAATGCGACTACCTACTCCAACGAGATCGCCCGATTGCTCTCGACTCCCGGCAATCCTAAATGGCAAATGCTGGGAACACACAAACCGAGGTCCGCCGCTGCGGGAGTCGCCCACGAAGGTTACGGCGGTTGGACCTGGCAGCGGTTTGTTTCACAATATGAGCCGAAACCCGATGGAACCAATCGCAAACGCAGTAGTCCGTTCGTCTACCTCGGAAAAGATGGTAAACCTGGCCTCGATTTACCACGTTACTTCAAAGAAGAGTGTAATGATCAAAAACCAGATTATGTGATCATTATGCTGGGCATCAACGATTGTTTTTCAGCGAAACAGGATGCCATTGATGAAAAGATCGATGGCATGTTCACGCAGGCTGATATCCTGATCAAAGCCCTGCAGGCAGCGGCGCCGCAGGCGGAAGTGGGAATCTGCTTGACTACGCCGGGGAATTCACGGCAGGAAGCATTTTATGCCAACTATAAAGATCGCTACAGCCGCTGGGGGTGGAAGAAGATTCAACACAGGCTGGTGCAGCGTCAAATTGAAAAATTTAAAGGTCGCGAAAATGAGAACCTGTTCATCGTTCCGACGGAGCTAAACCTCGATATCGTGGATGGCTACCCGGTCAATAACGGTGTGCACCCCAACAAGGTTGGTTACCAGCAACTCGGGGCGAGCATTTATGCGTGGTTGAAGTATCGAATGGAGGAGTGAGGACATTACCGATTCGTCAAAACCACAGATAACCCAATTCTGTATCTCCAGATTCAAAACTTGGGTAACAAGTGAACGCTGAGTCTTGAAGCGATTTAACGTGAGCGAAAGATGCGGGAAGTCATGACTTCGATCACGATGGTCTCTAAGCCGTAGTCTTCGGTTTTGACACGCTTCAAGATGTCTTCAATCTCGTACTGGTCTGACCGTTCCATCTGCCGTCCGGTTGAGTAGGTGAGCAGCTTTTCGATCAGACAGTGGGTAAATTTATCAAGACGGTTTTCGAGCAGGACCTGTTTAAAGCTCTCGAAGTCTTTGAATGATTCACCGGAAGGCAGTTTACCCGTTGGATCGACCTTGGGGCCGCTCCCTTTTCCTCTCGGATGAGGATACTTTTCCCGCCAGCGGCCGATCGGGTCGAATGATTCCAGTGCGTGCCCGTGGGGATCGATATTACGATGACAGACGTAACACGTCTGATCCTGGCTGTGTTTGAGCAGTCGCTCACGAATGGTCGTGGCTCCGCTGACATCAGCCTCAATAGCAGGCACTTCATCTGGCGGAGGTGGTGGTGGAGATCCGAGCAGATTTTCAAGGACATACACACCACGAGTAACCGGTGATGTATCAACACCGTTGGCGCTGACGGTCAGCACGCCAGCCATGCCCAGCACCCCCCCACGGTGTCTGGTACCGGAAAGGCTGACACGCTGAAAACCATTTTTCAGTCGCATTTTGTCTTTCTCAGGTAACTGATAGAGGTGGGCCAGTTTCTTGTCAACAAAGGTATAATCTGCATCCAGGAAATTCTTGACCGATCCGTTTTCATCCAGCAGGGAGCGGAAAAACAGACGCGCTTCCTGTTTCATCGATTCCGGCAGGTTCTGAGCATAATATTCCCAGGCGGCTCTGCGTGGTGGAGGCTGGTCGCCCATGGCACGCAGATTGAGCCAGCTGTCCAGAAATCCATTCACGAATTCATCCGAACGGGGATCTTTCAACAGACGTCGAATCTGTTTCTGTAGTTCTTCTTTGTTCTTCAGTTGACCCGATGCGGCCGCGGCGAACAATTCTGCATCAGGCGGTGCCGTCCAGAGTGCATAGGAAAGACGCGACGCCAGATCATACGGGTGTAATTCGAGTTCTTCCTCGGGAGTAATCTCACTGAGGTATAAAAACGAGGGCGAGCAGAGTATCAGCTTGACGGTATCGAGGGCTGCCTGACGTGGGGGCGCCTGCTCGGACAGTCGTTTTTCGTAAAGAGTTTTGATTCGTTGTTGATCGGATTCGTTCAGCGGACGCCGATAGGCCTTTTTCGCAAAGCGATACAGTTGATCCAGGGCATGGGCTTCCTGGAATCCCTGTTTCCCGAATACGGCGAGTTCTTCTTTACTGCCTCCCGGTTCCGGGAGCGGACCATTGATTTTGATTTCGCTGATCCTGATGTGAGGCAGCTCTCCTTCGCGAAGCAGAGCACTTCGTCTGACACCTGTCTCAGGATTCTTAAATTCGTCTTTGTAGCGTTTATTGAGCGTAATGACGGATGCCCGCGACTCGTAAGGTCCGTTTGGAAAAATGAATCGGGGTGTCTGCCCGGCTTCCAGCCAGACGCGAAACTTTAGCCACTCAGGTTTGTCATCCGGAACCACGGTGCTGGCCAGGATCGGTTCGATGGCCTGGGGGTAATGGATATGCCCTTTCTTCACATCACCCGTCACAACAGCCAGTTGAAACGGTTCCGAAAAGTCGATGCGGAAAATCTTGGGATCGTAATGGGTGTCACGGTGCAGCGCCTGGGCCTTAACCTGGATGTCATATAGACCGGAGACCGGTACTCCATCCAGAAAATCTTCAATGTGTCCATAGCCACCCTGACGTGTGTCGGTATTGGGTTGCTCGTAGAGACAGAGATATCGGTATTTGAACACACTGCGGTGTGCCCCCGACAGTTCTTCGTACTGTTTGAAATTGTCCTTAAAGTGCCAGGACTTCGGTTTCATCTCGGGTTTTCCCAGACGGGCCTCTACCAGCCGGGAGGCTGCCTGGAAATACTGATCCAGCAGAAATCCGGACGTCACCAGCGACTCGCCGATGTTGTCCATGTGCTGGCTGGTCTCTTCTTTCGGAAAGTCCGCTGTTAATCCCAGCGTGTCGACCCGCCGGTCAAACAGAGTTGCCAGGGTGTTTTCATATTCCCGATTGGAAAGGCGACGCATGATGGTGCGTGATCCGGTACTTTCGAACTGGCTCCGTGCTTCCTGAATGCTGTCGCGTAAGGCACCGATTAAAGCGAGTCGTTCTTCGTCGGTTGGCTGGACCGATTCTTCAGGAGGCATTTTTCGCAGCGTGACCTGATCGATGATGCTATCCGCGGTAATCAGCTGCTGTTCCGATTTGAGCGGCAGGGAAAATGTTTCGAACTCGCGCTCACCATCAGCGGTTGCGACGTCATGGCAATCAAGACAGTATTTTTTCAACAGTCGGGTGACGGTCGGGGCATGCTTGTGTTGCGGCTCTGCTGCAGAGCAGGGAGCCAGCCATGAAAGACAGCATACGAAACCGCAAACGGCGCGAAATACGCTCATGC
This sequence comes from Gimesia sp., assembly GCF_040219335.1. Classification (NCBI taxonomy): domain Bacteria; kingdom Pseudomonadati; phylum Planctomycetota; class Planctomycetia; order Planctomycetales; family Planctomycetaceae; genus Gimesia; species Gimesia sp. The sequence goes on from NZ_JAVJSQ010000025.1 coordinate 47,938, forward strand.
TGAAAATCTCATTGAACCGCGTATTCATCTTCAGGAGAACCTTCCGGTACTCGTTCCAAATACTTCCTTCTCCACACCCATTCGCTGAGCGATATCCACGAAGAGATTGCACAACGGAACTTTGCCCGGGCCTTTCGCGGGGGCCTGCTTGAATTCACCAGTTCCATACCCGCCCCCCGCCAGAATAATGGGGAGGTCTGAGTTGGTGTGTGAATTAGCATTCCCCATACCGCTGCCAAACAGGACCGCGGTTGAATCAAGCAGGGTCTGCTCGCCGTCAGAGATCCCAGCCAGTCGCGACAGGAATTTACCAAACTGTTCGATCTGATAGAGTTCAAGTGTGACCAGATCTGCGATGGACTCTTCATTATTACCATGATGTGAAAGACCATGGTAAGACTTATTGATGCCCAGGTGTTGTGGCAAAAAGCTGCCGCCGATTTCCAGCGTAGCGATCCGAGTGGAATCGGTCTGTAACGCCAGCGCGATTAACTCATAGAGCATCGGCAGATCTTCCACGGTGTTCTTATCAGCCGGTTTGTCAAAGGGGGCTTTCGGTTTAGGCTGATCGGACCAGACCTGGCGGAGCTTCAAGCGTTTTTCGACATCGCGAATGGAGCTGAAATACTCGTCGAGCTTCGCCTTGTCTTCGCTGTTAACTCGTTTTGAAAGTGAACGGGCTTCGTCGTGAATCGAATCAAGGATCGAGGCCTGTAGTGAGTTCTCTTTCACTTTACGAGCCTGGACCTGTTTTGAATCTGCGACAAACAGACGGTCAAACAGCTCGGCAGGCCCCGTGATCGGCGGAACGCGAACGCCTGACTTCGTCCATGAAAGCTGGCAACCACCATGGATGCCACCCTCAGAACCAACCGTGAGTGACGGAAACCGTGTCTGGTTTCCGATTTCATCTGCGATAAACTGGTCAATGGTGACGTTACCGTCGGTACGGTTCTTGGACTCGTGATGGAGCAGACCAGACAGGAAGGTGTGCACGGCAAAGTGACCGCCGCGAAGTCCATGATCGAGTCCGCGATAGATGGTCAGCTGATCGCGATTTGCAGCCAGAGGTTTGAGCAGCTTTGTTTCTTCAAAGTCTTTGCCGGTTTTCTCTGGGAAAAAATGTTTCAGTTGAAAACCAAGTAAATTACCCACCGCGACAAACCGTTGGGCACCCGCACCGGCTCCCCGGTCCTCAGAAATCGCTGAGTTCCCTGCGAGGGTGCTACTCATCAGAGAGGGCAACCCTGGTAAAGCGATCGATCCGGCAATGGAGCGAATCATGAATCGACGGCGATTGATTTTATTCTTCATGCTGGGAGTCAATCCAATAACTAAGGGAGGCAATACGAAGGAAGGCATTCAACTCTCTCGAAAGCCATAAGGTTCGAAAATGGTTTCGATGAGCAGCTAAGAGCGTTTTTCATGACGCATGGAGCAGGGCCAGGGGCCTGAACCTGTTCATACTATTTTACCCGACAAAGGGACGTAATGCCATGTATCTTTACGACTAGATCCCCATTAATTTGCCTGATCCCGGGGGTGGAGCATGGCTCAGTTTAGGGTCTTTGCCAGTCAGGGAGAATGGTTAAACAGTGTGGCGACAGGGGATTTCGTTTCTTGCCCTGGTAAGAAATCCTGTCAGGATTCCACGTTCATCTTCCGTTCGACGGCCCAGAATTCATCGATCGATTGGATCGGTTGAGTCTCGTATTTCCCGGGTAACAGGATTACCTTGCGACCGGAATGCTGTGAGACAAGCAGGCTGACTTCATCCGGGGAAATCTGATCGGGGGGAATTGAAACCGACTTCAGTTCTACATCCTGGCTATTCTGGTCATCGATACCATACTCATGCGGAGGCAGATAAATGGTGCCGTTGATGAAATCAACAGCGAACGCGATCACCCCGGGGACAAAGAAAAACAGGAGGCCGATGGAATTCAGGCCCACGATTTTCCAGTCGAGCGGCCCCGCAGGCTGCCCTCTGCGTTCGGGATACAGAATGGTCCCACAACCTGTCAGAGAGCCTGTGAGAACAAGATTGATTCCAGACAATAGAAAACGGCGTCGAGATGGGCTAAGCAAAGCGAATGGTCTCCGAATGCTGTACTGCCGCTTGGCCCGGTGTGTGCAGACAGCGCATATCGTTGGTTAATTTGTAGAATCGAGGGGAAAAATCTGACGAGAATGAATGATCGGGTAGGGGCAGGAGAATACTCGATTCCGTGATCGGGGAAAAGATGGATTTTAAAGCAGCGCTTTTCAGTGAATCCTGCAGCTTAAATCCCTTATTCCGTGACCTGCTCATGTGGATATCACCTGATCTGAGTCTCTGAAGAAATTGATCAGCCGAAGTGTCGACTTACCCCGCAAGAAACGCAGTTATGTCGAGAGCTACGTAATAAAAATGCCTTTTTGATTGGGGGCACGAGATCTCCGATACGTCGTGACAAACAGTCAGTTTGAAGTTCCGTCCACTTCTCATCACTACGCTCTATCGCTTGGATTGTTCTTGTTGATTTCAACACAGGGATCGCAGCTGTCAGTGCGAATCAGACCGGAACTGTGATCCTGACTGCCCTCTATACGGGTGGGTTCACACTAAGTAGTGGGATTGGCTGCATGGGGTTTGATACTGAAAATCCAGTATCAAACTACAACAATTCTTGAATTGAGCATAGATTCGGGTAACATAATTGAATTCATATTCACTCTGAACATTTTTTTCATTCTGCCTTTTATGACATTATCCCGCAACCAATTTCTGTCACTACTGGATGAAAGCGGTATTTTTTCCGCTAAGGATGTCATTGCACTTCAAGAGACACAGGACGACTCTTCCGAAACCGCCCTGGATCTGGCAAAGACACTGGTCAAGAATAAGAAGCTCAATGAGTTTCAAATCAAGATGATCCTGCAACACAAAGGTGACCGGCTCGTGTTGGGCGACTATCTGATATTGCGCGAGATTGGTGCGGGGGGGATGGGGAAGGTCTATCTGGCAGAGCATCGCCGGATGAAGCGAAAGGTGGCACTGAAAACGCTTCCCACTAAAATTGCCCTGGATGAAGAATCGATTGGTCGGTTCCAGCGGGAAGTCCAGGCGGCGGCGAAATTGTCTCACCCCAATATCGTGACCGCGTATGACGCCGGGGAAGCCAAGGGGATCTCTTATTTTGTGATGGAGTATGTTGATGGAATCAATCTGTCAGACCTCATCAAAGAACATGGCGTCCTGCAGGTTGATGTCGCCGTTAACTATATCATCCAGGCGGCTAAGGGCCTGGGGTTTGCTCACTCCGAAGGAATTATTCATCGAGACATCAAGCCTGCCAACCTGTTGCTGGATCTGAAGGGCACTGTCAAAATCCTGGATATGGGGCTGGCACGAATCGACAATCTAGAGCCTAGTGAGGTGCCGGCCACGCAGCTGACAGAATCGGGAAGTGTGAAGGGGACACTCGACTATATGTCACCGGAGCAGGCTCAGAATACACACGCTGCGGATGCACGCTCTGATATTTATAGCCTTGGTTGTTCCCTTTACTATTTACTGACCAGCAGGGTGATGTATCCGGCTGATTCGTTTGTCAAAAAAATACTCGCTCACCTGGAACAGCCGATCCCCTCGATTCAAAAGCAGCGTCCTGAAGTACCTGACGAACTGGAAGCCATCTTTCATAAAATGGTTAGTAAGGAACCCGTTGAACGATATAATTCAACCGCGGAACTGATTGAAGCACTGGAAAGCATACCCTTTGATCAATCCTCGCAAACAGAACAGCCACAGCAGGAGCCGATTCAGATTCAGCCGGGCCCACGAAAAATTGTGCTGGATGAAGATCTCTCGACACTTTTTTCTCTCTACAAAGATGATGAGTGCTTTTCTGAGTATGGTCGTATCTGTCTTGATTCTACAGTCATGCAACCGAAAGCACGCTACCCATTTATGAGATGGTTGTTGCCCCTCGGCTTTCTGGCGCTGTTGTGGTGGGCATTCTCCAATCAGCATCTGTTTTTCAGTCCGCTCAAGAATCCGGCTAAAACTGCTACCGGTGCACCTGAAAAAGCCGTTTCAAATCCTGCGGACAAAAAAAGTACCAGTCCCGTCAATCCCGCAGATAATGACAGGGCAGCTGCGTCGAGGGCATTGGAATTAGGGGGAGTGGTTGAGATTTCAGTCGATGAAGAGCCGCAGGTCATCGAGCAAATATCTGATCTTCCCACCGGGAATTTTCAAACTAGAAAAATCCTGCTGCATGAAAATAAGCAGATTCTCGATGAAGACCTTAAGTGGTTCTGCTATTTGAAGAATCTTGAGACATTGGATCTCTATGATACGAACATTACCGATATGGGAATCTCACATCTGAAAGCACTGCCAGCGCTAAGCAAGATTGATCTGTACAATACAAAGACAGGTGATACGAGCCTGGAACAATTGAGCCAGTTTGGTACGTTGCGGTCAATTACGATGCAACACACAGCAGTATCGAGTGAAGGTTTAAAATACCTGTCAGGGCTCTCCAGTCTCGACTCTTTAAATCTGGGGAATACTGGGATAAATGATTCCGGCCTGACCCATCTGAAAAGCCTGGCAGGTCTTCAATGGTTACAATTATCTTTTACCAATGTGACGGATTCTGGTTTGCTGTATTTGCAGGATCTGAAGAGTCTGCGCGAACTGTATCTTACCGAAACCCAGGTTACCGATGATGGAAAAAATCTGCTGATGGAAGCGCTCCCCGAATGCAGCATAATGCAGTGACAGCTGGAAATAAACTGACGCATTAAATTCGATCTCTGAAACATGATTTACCGGCATTGAGAGGAATTGATTTGATGGTGGGCGGGCTGAAATTACCAGGAGAAAAAACGGGCAGGAATCCGAGCTTAGAAAAGTCTGTAAAGAAAAATCATTCCTGCAGTCGAGTCAGCATTATTATTGCGGCCCGCAATAACGAAAGATATCTGGCAGAAACCATCGAGTCTGCACTTCAGCAATCCATCCCGTGTGAAGTGATTTATTCGGACGACAACAGCATCGACGATTCCCTCGAACTGGCCCGGCAATATCAGTCGCAGGGGTTGACTGTTCTGGAGAGTCCTCGGCATCAGGGAGTCTGTGAAACGCGCAACCGTGGTGCCGCTGCATCTTCGGGGGACTACCTGGTATTTCTGGATGGCGATGACATCATGCCCGCCAATTATATCGAAGAACATTTAAAAGCGATGCGGGATGACACCCCCTTTGTCTATGGACCGGCTCAGGCGTTTGGTGATTTTTCCATCTTCTGGGATGCACCAGAGTGGGAAGGATCTGACATCTGGCGCAACAATTTTGTCAATACTTCGGCAATGTGGCGTCGGAAAGTCTTTGAAGTGGCGGGACGCTGGCGCGAAGGTATCAAAACCATGTGGGACTGGGATCTGGCGTTGCGAGGATCACGCCTGGGAGTTCCCCGACGCAGCAATGCGACGCTCAAATACCGTCAGCATGCGGCTTCCTGGTCGGCAAACAATCGAGAGAAAACCCATGATCAGCAGGAAGCGTTCATGCCGGAAGTACGAAAGCTGAATGCGCGCGTCGCTGTGGGATCGATCATCAGCGGTAGAATTCCCAAGTTGTTTCCCGCCTGGATATCTGCTGTTGCCCAGGCGACACGGCTGCTCGACAACTCCTCAAAACCCGAACTGGTTCTGCTTGATAACAGCAATGATCCCGATTTCCGTATCACGATCGAAAAAGAGGTGAGCCGCTACTGGTCCACTTTTCAGACGATCAAAATTATTCCATTGGAAGAACGCGTCTCTCACAACCATCAGAGCGAAGAGGAACGGCGAGACGCTGTGTCTCGCTTCATGGCCCATGCCTGTAATCAACTTCGCACGCACATGGACGGCGAAATTCATTGGATCATTGAAGACGATATCATGGTCCCTATTCAGGCGGGCGCCGATTTAATGCAGGCTCTTGTTTCAGGCTGGACACCTCCCAACGCGGTGTCTGGCTGTTATCACAATCGCCATATTCCCAAGTTGTATGTTGGCGGCTGGTGGAACGAAGATGCGCCCCACGAAATTAGGGATCTGCCTGCAGATCCGTTTCAAGTCGACTACGCAGGTACTGGCTGTTTAATGTACTGGGATTCCAGAACCCCGCGTTATTGGAGCAGCCATCACGCAGGCATTCCCGCACATGACTGGAACTGGTCAATGGAGTTAACCGGATCAGGGGGGCAGCTGTTGATGTTGCCTCAAGTCTGTTGCCAGCACGCCATTGACGATTCCAGTTTTGTCTGACAGAGGTGGCCAGGGATAGACCAGCTATTCCCGTAGTCAGATTACAAAATGCTTCGCTCCGTTTGAAAGAATCAGATCAGATTGGAAGCGTAAAGAGCCCCTGTCCCTTTAATCCCTTAATGATGTGGCGAACCTAAGAGAATGGCGACTGCGGTTTAGGGTTTTCGCTGGAACAATTTTCTAAAAGCTCGGTACACGAGGTCGAATGGCTTGATCAACAGCAGGATCAGGATTAACGACTTGGGCATATAGACAGGAGTGGAGCCAAACTCTTCTAATGCTGGCTTATCACGATAGTCGTAATGCAGTGTAGTAGCTGGAGTCAGCTGCATTCGATACCAGGCAGGCAATGAGCCGATGGAAGACAACGTGGGGAACGTATTCATCAATCTGGCTAACTGATCGCAATAAGGAAACATCTCCACCGGGTAAATGGACTCCAGTCTTAAGTGCTTAAAGCGAACTTTTCTGCTGATCGCATCTGCTCGATGCAGTGTCTCGATATCAGCAGGACGAGGAAATGTTTCGGCAATTAATCCGCAAATATAACGTGCCTGCACCTCACTGATGGATGGGATGTTCCCAATAATCGGACGTGCAAAACCGACAAGGTACAAATCCGGATAGGTTGCATGTACGCAGCCCAGGTAAAAGTCTGAAAGTTGAATCTGTCCTTCCGACAATTCACTCAGCCTCTCCTGGAACCCCACTGCCGGAACAACGAGTGTCGGCTCGATACGCTCCTCCTGATCGGAATCAAAACTGCGAAACACATTGAACTGATTATCATCAGGAGGTCCGACAATGGTGATTCTGCCTGCTCCGACCGCATCTAAAAAATCATCGCTCTTGTTGTGAAACATATTGAACAAGTCATCTTTTGCTGCTTTCGTAAGTTTAAAGGCCCACTCTTTTCGGATCTCACGTGCATTCTGATCTATTTCAGAGGACGATGAATCATCCATTTTTTTGGCAGGAAATAGACGGCGGAATGTCTCCTGGTAGCGGATTCGCAATTCGACGAAACGTTGGCCGATCCAGTTTCGAATATTTTCGTGAATCGATAGCATCAATCGATTTCTCAAAAAGTCCGATGGCACTCCGCGAATGGGATGATATCTGGGGCTGACTCGAATCCCCGACCTTAATGACAAAAAGACTTTATTATTCAGCTCAGGCTGCGCAAGTCGATTGGCATAATCAACGGCAGATTCTCCACCACCGATGACCACAATACGTTGAGCTGTTATATGCCCAAGGCCGTTGGGATGATTCAGTTCGGAAACAGGCAACATCTTGATTTGACAGTCTATTTGCACTGGCTGAGCAGTCAGTCCAGTACAGAGGATTACACAATCAAAATATTCTGTGCTTGATTCTGACGGTTCTTCCTTCAGGTCAGTAATCAATAATTCCCAGCCATCTCGATCAACATTGCGAGAAATCCTGTCCACGCGATGTTGTGTGAGGATATTTCCATGCAGAGAGAACTTTTCTGCAAATTGCTCCAGGTATTGACCATATTCATCATTCCGAAAAAATTCAGATCGACTGGTTCCACCATCCGGATTCACATTGGCATCAAAGGGAGCAAAGCATGAAAATTGCGTGGTGTATTTGGTGGAAGTCGACACGAAACCCGGGTAGGGATTTCCCCAGCACCCGATGATGCGATCCGACTTCTCATAACAGATGATCTCCCATTCGTTGAGAGATTCGAGAGCATTCTTGAGACTGATCAGACCGCTACTTCCACCACCAATGATGGCCAGTCTTTTCAGGTTCGTTTTCGCCTCTGGTTGTGGTTCGGTGCCAGTCATGGCTGCACCACAGTCAAACTGACAAGCACAAAATTGAATTGGCCCGACTCAGGAATGAACAACAAAATCCGGTCGCCATCTCGCAGCTCATTCTCTCTAAGGAACTGGTCCAGCATAATGTAGATGCTCGCGGAACCGGTATTTCCAGCGGTTGCAAGATTAGTCCAATAGGGAACCGGATTCTTGGGATTACTGGAATGAGAGGCGATGACACGTTCCATTTTACGACGAAAGAAATACGACGACATATGGGGCAAAATGGTAGAATAAGTGTCGAGAGAATCGCGATGTGTTTCGAGGGCGATCTCCAGGAATTTGGTTGCCAGCGGAACCAGGTAGCTCGATAACACAGAAAGATCCTGGCTCAGCAGTGCTGTGCGACCTTCCAGTTTCATGCATAGCGGAGCTTCATGGGCAAACGACATGGAGTGAGTCCAGTTGACTCGCAGAGATATTCGTTCTGAGTCAGGACGATCTTGCAGCAGAAAAGCCCCGGCGCCATCGGAGAGCATGAACCGCAAAAAAATGGACATAAACCAGCGGCTGTTTCGTAAATTATCGTGTTGAGATCGATCGTCGATCGGTTGAATCACACTGGATTTTAAAATTTCTGATGCGTGTTCTGCACCCACACAAAGAGCGGTACGATGATGGCCTGCAGCGATTGACCGGATTGCAGCAACCATGGCATTAGATGCTGATGAGCATATACCCGCATGCGAACTGATCTCGACGGGATAATCCAGAAAGCCATCTGTTCCCAGCCGATGGTGCAGGATCGATGCAAATCCAGGAGCCGCGAGTGGTGTGTAGGTAGTTCCGGCAGCAAGATACGTAATGGAATCAGCTGCTTTGTACTCACTCAGGCATTGCTGCGCGACCTTGGAGCCCAGTCCATAAACATCATGTGTTTTTTGTTGTGAGTGGTCCTGTGCATAATGACGGCGGACGATCCCGTTCATCGATAAGATTTTGGCTTTCGTCTCTGCTTCACCATCAAGCGATCCGATAAACCGCTCTATTTCGTCGTTTTCTACTGCAGGACCCGGGAGGTAAGAGGCTGTCCGTGTAATATAACAGGTCATAGATACTCAAGAATTCTTTGAAACCGCTGGCTGATTCATCAGTATGTCATAGACGACCTCATCAAAGACAATGTGATAGTAGAGATACTGACTGGGATTGGAAAAAAATGCGCTGCTGTTGTAGTGTCCTCGATTACTCACTTCCTGCATGAAGAAATCCAGGTCGATCTGAACCTGCCTGTTTTCGGCATAGATTTGTTTCATACACCAGAGTAATACCGAGTCTGAACCAAATGAGTTCAAAGCCGTAATCGTGGTTTTCAGGTCACCAAAGATTGTGATGACAGTGACAATCAAGATCACGAGATTAGTGGCCCCTAGAAGCTGAAACGAGTGTTTTCGGTTTTCTTCCAGTACCGCCTTGCTGAAGAGTTCGTGGTTTTCAGGCTTGATCGATCTAATGTATTCCAGATTCTCCAGGAAGACGGACTTGTCAAATCGATCAACCAGTTCGTAGGAGAGCAGGTCGTGCCCGATTGTCAGGTTATTATCGACGATGGTTTTCGTATTCTCGACACCGAATTCTCCGTCGATCCCATTCAGCTTTTTCTGATTGGCTTCACTCACTGCATCACGACGTGAAAGCATGTGGCGATAAAGCAGTGGCTCGATCTGCACGTGCCGCATAAACACCTCAGCTGCATCATGGCGCGCCAGATATTTAATACCGAATGCCATCCAGAAGTCGATCAGGTACCCTTCAAATCCGAGTGGATTCCGTCGCAGAATAAACTTGATCGGAAAACTGATGAACCGCAAAAAGAAGTAGAACACGATCAGCAAAGGGCGCAGCAGAATAAAGTCCCACTGTGTTTTCTCTTTCGCGAAAACGTCGTTCATGTAATCGGTGATATAGGGAAATCGTTGCATCGGACAATACTATACAAAAATGTCGTCTGTTCGCAAGATACCTATGTCAGTGAGAGTATGATAAAAATGAGGGGCAATTTAGAAGCGGGCTGATCGTAACCGGAGATAAAGACAAATCGGCTTTGCATTGCGCCAGGTGGAATCTGGAGCCACAGTGTAAATGTGAGAAGTTGACACTTTGGGAGCCGCATGCCCATCGTTAGCGATAACGAACAACAGCAGATAGAGCACTTCTTCTTCAAGATGTCTGGCCTGAAAATGCGGTCTTTTTGACAAGACACCATTCTCGCAGACGAACTTGATCAGAGAAATAATTGATTCGATTCCCCTGGATGTACTGGAGGGGAGTGCAGAATCTGTTCATGTTGATGACGGTTTCATCGACAGATCTTTTAAGGGATCCTGTTCCACTATATGTCACGAATGGGAATCTTTAGAGCGGTCTATAAAAAGCAAAAAGCCGCTGAGTTACAGGGGTATAACCCAACGGCAATCATCTATGGGGAGAGGGGGTTCTCTGACCGCCGATTTGCTGCCGGGCTTTCCATGTGTTTGAGACTGTAATAATAGATTTATTCAGTTATTCGTCAAGAACTATAATCTGGTGTTGATCATTTTCAGGCAAAAGAAAATGCCACAAAACTGTCACAAAGATTATGGGGTGTCATGGGCTCAAGGGATATGTTTGGGAATAATCCGGTTCTGGCGGGGGATGTTACCAGACCTTTCGAAGACCGCTCTATTGATGCTCCAGTTTGGAGGACTCGCCATAGAGATGATTCGGGTGGGTAAACGATATTTCTTCTAATGAGATGTCCAGCGTTTTCACAGTTTCGCGATCTAAGGGATCTAGATGATCGGAACACGCTCTTAATGGAATTTAAATTATCTGCAGATTCAGTCCTGTTTCAGACTGAATCTGGTTCGCTTTCCCCCCATACCTCAGAGGATAAACCGCCGGCAAGCTTAAACACTTGTAGCATGCATCCAGTTGTGAAGACATATATGACAGCTCCAGTTTCCGATTCGACTTCCACAAGAATTTCGCGTAAGACATTCCCGGTAATTTGCTCTACTTCTTCCTGCAACGGTCCTAGTGACAATCTGATTAACTTACGATGAAAGTCACGGATCTGGGCTTCCCCCTCGTCGGTGCTACAAAGAACCTTCTCTTCAGGAGTAAGCGTCTCATGCAGCGTGACTACCATTGTTCCATTACTGAGAACAACCGTCACCGATTTCGGAGCATGCCCGGTATGTTGTTGTTGAAAATTGCGAACGGAATGAGCCACTTGTGCAGTAACGGTGACTGGGGAATAGTTCATGAAAAGCCTCCCTGCAACAAGAATAGACAAGTTTAACGATATGGTCTGTGGACTTTGATTTTGTTGGATGTCTGCGGATACCTACATGACATGAGCGGTTTCTCTGTTCAACATTCTTGCATCTGGTTAATAGCAGGTCGAATGCCATCGTTAATTTCTGCTCAGTTGATTATACCTTCACAAGATAGGGCTGAAATCGAGGATTCCATCATGCATGTCCCATAGCGCCGGCTGGAAAATGAAAGACTCTTCTCAATGAGTCAAAAGCAGACTAAACTTCGGCAGTGCCTGTCATGCCACTACTTCGGAGAGGATGAATGCCTCTCTGATTTGTCCGTACACTGCATCACTGTCAGATGACTTATGTCGCTTCCCTCTCGGAAAAATGTTGTGTATTTCAGAGGGATCGCATTTTATGGGAAACTTCAAGGTCACTGCTTGACATAGTAAAGCGAGCGGATAACATTGGCGTGTTATAGAGAATGGAAGGTTATAAAATCTCACACAGTTTCGGATGAATAGAAAAATCGCTGCTCATAATTATTGGGAAGCGAGTTATTTATTAAGCCGATGCGGTGAAATACTTTCAAGTATTCCACCGCATCGGCTTTTTTTATTGTGGGATTAAGCTGATCGAATTCACCATCCATTAAAACAGAAGATCAGACTTATGCTTGTACTTACCCGTAAGGTCACTGAACAGATACGTATTTCGCAGCATATTGTACTTGAAGTGATCCGAGTCCAGGTGAGGAAAGTGAAATTGGGAATTGAATGTCCCCGCAAAATAAAGGTCCGGCGAAATGAAGTTCCTCTTGATATATTAGAGGTGGAAACGGTTTCTCCGAGAGAGGTTTATACGATCCTCTAATCTTGATTCAAACAGGGAGCGGTATCTCAAGCTATTCTATTCTGAAATTAGACCGATCATGAATTAAAAAGATGTGTTGTTCTTAAATTTCGGCAATGAAAAAGAAAGGACTCCAAATGATTCAATACGAACTCATACAATCCGAAGGTATACTGATCGTGTCTCCTGTAGGACCGTTAGCAGCATCCGATTTTCAGAAGCTTTCTGAAGAGATCGATCCTTATATTGAAGCGCGTGGCAGATTGCATGGATTGTTAATTGATGCAAATAAGTTTTCTGGCTGGGATGATTTTGCCGGCCTGATTGATCACCTGAAGTTTGTCGAAAGCCATCACAAAAAAAACGAAAAAGTCGCAGTACTGAGCGACGACAGATTTTTATCAGCAGTCCCTACATTTGCTGATCATTTCATTCAGGCAGAGATCAAACATTTTCCTCATTCAGAAAAGGAAGAAGCACTTCGCTGGCTCAAGGTTGCCACGAAGACGTTGTCATGAAGTGCTAGAACTAATGAACCGAGAATTTTAGACCACTTATTCGATTGACGAAGGTAATCGTAGTCATGTTCTTCCAGTCGGTGAAAAAGTTGCATAGGCGATTGCGCGTTTGACATGGAAAGTCACTTCGAGGCCAGGTCAGAGTGATGCTGGCACTAGGGATTAAAGAAATCTGCGAACAGATCAAGCTTCTGGATCCCGCAAAAGCGAACCCCTTAGACCCTTACTGATATATAGGTCAATTTTATATCCTTGGCAGGATTTTGCTGGCCAGAGACTCTGTGTCGTGTCTTTACCTTGAGACGTGGGCAGGCCCCTAATGAAAAACGGCTGGGGCAATATCATCAACCGGACAATTCTTCTTAGCTTTTCCCGAAGAGCTTCTTTAATGTTAGAGTGTGTATTTTTTATAGGGGGGGGAGATTTCTATTGAGGGAGAGCAAAATGGCTAAACCATCATGTCCAACGTTTGCATGCGAAATCATTAAAGCAGAACGTCGCTCGTATTGTGAGGTTCCCGGGAATCTTGTTTACTTCGATGGCTGCGGAACAATTATTACATGGGTACCAGATCCTCAGTATGCCAACAATAATACCGCGAGTGAATGATCGGGTAACGAACATTGAGTGGTGTCATTCGTGGGGGCTGGTCAGCATTTACCACATTCCGTGTTCCAGGGGTAGACACCTGACAAGATGGATTTTGGAATCGGCCAGTAGATACCAGAGCTACTGCAACTGCAACTGAAGCGTATCGGAGCGTGAAAATCACGGATGGAGTTGAATCGATCTTAGGGCTCTTGGATGTGTGAAGAACTTCTTGCGGTCAATAATTGAGCGGGAGTGTGAGCTTGGCAGGACAGATTTAACAGGTTAGTCGTTCGCAGTTCATGTTCTCCACCGGCGTCTTCAACCCTGAAAAAGCTCCTCTGGTTTAATTCCCCCATAATGAAAATCAAAGTGCAGAGTAATGAAGAACGGTGTGCAGCAGATATGCCATATTCAAATGTCTCAGAGTCGAATCTGAACATCGGGGATTTCCCCATTTCAGAGTGCTGGATCTACTACTTGACGGCCTGAATTCTGTCGCTGATAATAAATCCGGACTTTGACTTTACTACAAGGTGCCCTTGAACGTTTTATGTGTTGCAACAGCGTACTTTCAAGGGCCTGTATTTAACTGGAAACGGTTAGGAATATGAGGATTGGTCGTCATGAGTTTGAACCGAATTGAGTCGGTGTCGTTTCTGCTCCTTTTTATGATCCTCACTTCAAGTCTCCAGGCTCAGTCGCCACACAATATATATGAATGGACGCCGGAAAAGGTTATCCAGCGGGCCTGGCTGGCAGATCGTGATGATCTGGCCGCAAATAACTACGTGCATTCTCCCGATCGAGGCTTCATCCAGACCGGGCGGGGAAATTACTGTCTGCCGGTAACGGACCTCGTGATTCCCGCAGAGACAACCGAACTCCGCATTGAGCGGCTCTACACCAGCGATTCCCGCTTTCGCGGCCTCTTCGGCACAGGCTGGCACAGCAGTCTCGATGCTTCCTTGAACGTCGGCAAAAATAACATCGTCGAAGTCAGTATCGGGGGGATGACTTATCGATTTCAGACCGACCCGGCGAATCCGGCACTAACCAAACCGCTGCAGTCTTCAACAGCCCGACTCTCAAAAGCGGCCGACGGATCCTATCACTTCCTCTTGCCGGAAGGGACTTGGACTTTCACGGCCGCCGGCAAGCTCAACACCTGGCTTAAGGAAGGGACCACGTTTGAGTTTCAATATACGGGCAATCAGCTTGCGCAGATTCGCGTGGGCGGCAAAGCACTCCTCCAGGTCAAAACCGGCCCGCAGGGACATATCGAACAACTGATCGACGACACAAACCGCACTCTGCAGTATCAGTATGATTCCTCAGGTCACCTGAAACAGGTTTCCCACTTTGATCGGACCACCGAAGCCTATCAGTTCAACGCACAGGGACGGCTTACCGAAGCCCGTTTCCGCAACAGCAGCCGCGTCTTATTTACCTGGGATTCCCAGGGGCATCTGCAGGAAATGAAAGGCCCCGGCCTGAAACGCTCCTCATTTGCGTTTCGACAGTCCAAAGGCAGTCGCCAAATGATTGTGACACTTCCCGGCGAAGTAACACCTCCCCCAATCACAGACTTTTCGATACCTCAGCCCGTCGCGGAAACTCCCCAGCCCCCCCGCTCGCTGCCCATTCCGGAGCCTGTTATTGAACCGGAATCGGAGGCCGACAAAGTCGAGACGATTTTCTACAACGCCAACGACCAGGGTGTCCTGCCGCAGCCCACGCACGCGACACAGTTCACGCTCAAAACGCCCATCCGCCTGACCTACATGATGAACTATCACTGGACGAAGAATAATGAAGGCACCCCCGGCACCATCGCTCTGAAACACGAAAACGGTACCCTGTATGGCCCTTGGCAGACACACGCCCCCCGCGAGGGAGGACGGCCCAATAATGCCATCTGGGAATGCACACCCGATGTCCTGCTCATCAAAGGCACCTATACCGTGCTCGACAGTCAGCCGGAAACCTGGGCACAAAACCAGGAGACCGGCGGTCGGGGCATCACCGAGATCCGCGGGATCAAACTCAAATCCACCCGCCTGGTCCCGGCTACCGATCAGACCGGCAAATGGTATCTGCATGGGGAAAACGATTATCGCTTCCCGTTGCTGCCCGGCTGGCACGTGGAGCAAAACAGCCGTAACAAGGTCAAGGATGAGATTTTCGACACAGTGGTCAATCAGGATCGTTCACTCATCCTGATCTGTTGGAAAGGGCATGAAGATGTCTCTGATGCCCAGACTGCCCTCAAGCAGTTCGTTGCCGAGAAACAGCAGGAGGTACGACAGAATCCACAGATGGCTTCTAATATGGGAACTGCCTACTTTCAGGTGGGCAATGCACCCGCTGCTCGTGTTGGCTATTACACCGCCGGGCGTCAGAGCGCAGTATTTCGTATCTCATTTGTCAAAAAAAATCGGCGGTACGTGATCAACGTGGTCAAGACCGGGTCGGCCCGTCTGGATCAGCCATCGCCCGAGCTGGCACAGCTGTTTAATGCGGTCTCCTTCAATCGAATTCAGCCCATCACCCCCGCTCCTCCAGTGCCACAGTCACCTCTGCCCACACCGCCGCCGGTTCAACCCACTCCCCAACCCGAACCGGGGCTGACGACTGCCTCGCCCGAGCCAGTTCAGCAACCCGCACTGTCCCTGGCCACACTCAGCTGGAAGTTTAACGACAAAGAGCATTCGGTAGAGCAGATCGACTTCGATCAGAACGTCACAAAGAAATACTACGATCCCGCCGGAAGGCTGATCCGCTACGTCCGGCCCGACCAGTCGCAAATGACGTTTGCCTACGATACGTTCGGCAGACTTATCAGCAAAACACGCTACGATAAAACACAGGAGCAATATACCTACGACGGAACATCCAATCGACTGACTTCCGTCACGGATCGTCTGGGTACAGTCTCGATTCAATACAACTCGCAAGGACTGATTCAGGAATTCATCGATGCGCACAAAGTAAGCTCCCGTTTCGATTTTGATTCAAAAAATCAGCTGCGCGGCGTGCAGCGTTCCGATGGCGAGTCGGTGGGATTTGCCTACGACACCAGGGGAGAACTGCAGCAGATGACTTTTGATGGCAAGAACCCCCTCGAGTTCAGCACATCAGAGAACGGTCGCACGACGACCCTCCGCGAGCCGGATGGGGCTTCGGAGTCTTTTGAGTTCACCACCAGCGGCCAGCTCCGCCGCGCAACCGATGCCCTTGGCAAAACCACTTCGTTTCAGTACGGCCCCGGAGGGCAGCTGGTTTCCACGACCAACCCACTGGGCGAAACCACTCGTTATTCCCACGACAGTGCCGGAAATGTGCGCGTCATCAGCCGTTCTGGTGCACAGGATAAGGTGCTCATTTCCTATACGAAAGCTGGACTTCCCCAGTCGGTTACGCTCCCTGGTGACCACAAATTCCAGTTTGAATTCAATCCGTTCGGCAAGATGACCAAAAAGACTGATCCACTCGGCCGCAGTTTTGGTTACGAATACAATCGGCTCCAGCAGCTCTCGAAAATGACCTTCCCGGATGGTACCGCGCGCAACCTGGTCTACGATGCCGCCGGTCGGCTGGTCTCGGATCAGCGGACGAACGACCCTGCCACCACATATCGCTATGATGATCGCGACCGTCTGGTCGAGCTCACGTCGGGTACCGGTTCGCTCCGCTATGAATACGAGGATTATGATCGGCCGGTGCGGATCGTCGATCTCTGGTCGGGACAATTGACCTCGCTGCAGTACGATCAGCGGGGACGACTGATTCAACTGAGCGATACCTTCCGCGGACGAACTGACTATCAATACGACGAATCCGGTCGTGTGACCAAAGTACAGAATACGCGGGGACAGCAGGTCGAATTCTCCTATCAGAATCTGGATCTGCCCATCGAACGTCGCCAGTTGGGAGGCGAAACGGTAAGCTATGAATACGATCTGCTCGGGCAACTCAAACGGGAAGACTCTACGGTTACCGGCACGAAACGCTACGACTATGATGCCCTGAACCGCTTGAAGGAAGAGACAACTCCCACACGCGGCACGCGGCGGTACGAATACAATCCCGCCGGTAATCTGACCCGTGTGCAGTCAGGGCAGAGCGAGTATCGTTATGAGTACGATCCGACAGATAATTTGACGGCCATCAACGCTCCCGGCGGGGGACAGACCCGGTTTGAATACGACGGCGTCGGTCGCGTCTTGAGCCGCACTAATGCCCTGGGACAGCGCCGTCAGTACCGCTGGAATCACGCCGATCAACTCGAAGCACTGACACTCGAGAGCGGCAAACAGCTCTCCTATAAGTATGGCGAACAACGCAAACCGGTGGAGATTAGCGAGGGACAGAACGTCATTCGCTCTCATGAATACAACACACAGGGGCTGCCCGTCACCAGTACGGTTAAGGATCAGCACTACCGCTATCTGTATGATCGATCGGGTAAACTGCTCGAAATGCGGAATGACACACAGCGCACCTCGGTCGGTTACACCTATGGAAACGGGGATCGCGTCTCGTCGGTTATACTCCCGGAAGGCAAAACAATCAACTACCGCTACGATGTCGCTGCTCGACTCACCGAAGTTGCTGGCCCCGCAGGTGCAGAGGTTAGCATTGAATACGACGAACTCGGTCGCCGAAAAGCTCTCCTTGCTGGAAAGGCAGCTCGCATTGAATATGCCTACCATCCCAATGGTCTGCTGCAGCGGATCGAATGCAAACAGAACGATGGCAGGCTGATCTATCAGGCCTCCTATGAATACGACTCCGCCGGACGGATCATCCGCGCGGTGCTCCAGAACAAAAATTTTACCTATGCCTACGATTCCGAGGGACGCCTGAGTGAAACCGTCTATCCCGATGGCCGCCGTGAAGCGTATGAGTACGATCTGGCCGGCAACCTGAAGAAACAGGGCACGGAAGAACGCAAATTCAATGTGTTGAACCAGTTGCTCAATGCCGGCGAGACAACCCTGCAGTACAGCCCCACCGGCAATCTGATCAGCCAGTCGCAACCACAGGGCTCAACCCGCTACGATTATGACGCTCTCGATTTCCTGCAGCGGGTCGCCCTGCAGAACAGCAAGTCCGTCGAGTACGCTTATGATCCCGATGGTCTGCTGGCTGCGCGAAACGTTGCTGGCAAGACCATACAGTTCCTGCAGGACCGAAAAAACATCGTGGGCGAACTGAGCGATGGTAAACTGGATCGCATCTATCTCAATGGAAACGACCTCGATCAGCGGTTCGGGCAGGTTATCGGCAACGAACAGTATTACTTCATCACCGCGCCCGATCACTCCGTCCTCGCAGTCATCAACCAGCAGGGTGAACTCGTCAACAGCTACACTTATTCCCCCTGCGGTGAGGTCAGTGTTATTGAAGAACAGGTTCCAAACCGCTTCTTCGCCAAAGGGCGCTATCTCGACCGGGAAACGGGACTCTATCATTACCGCAGTCGCTGGTATGACGCGTCCCTGTCTGTCTTCATCTCTCCTGATACCGATGAGGGAACACTCGCCGATCCAGTGACACAAAACGCCTATCTCTATCTGAACGGTGAGCCCGTCAATCAGATAGACCCCGCAGGCACGACAGGCATCCCGGCGCCCGGATCAACCGGGGCTGTCTGGCTGGAAATTCTTCCGAGTCAACCCATCAATCCTACACATCCTCTCGTTACAATTCCCAAAATGCCGGTCAATGAATGGATTCCGAAAGGGATGAGACATCCCTTCGAGCAGATGGAAGCTGCTCGTAGAGCAGCCTGGGCAGCCCCTGCCGAGGCAGGAGGGACTGCTGCGATGACAGCCGAACAGCAGGCAGCATATCAGACGCTGAGAGCAGGTGGCCTTCCCAGCCAAATGACCAAATTAGGAAAGCTTCGTATACTCGGCAGCCGCATGGCCCCCTGGCTGGGACGGGCTGTCATCATCTACGGGGTCTATCATAGTGGTAAAAATATTTATAACGCCAAAGACCGCGTCGATCAGGCGAAACGTGAAGTCAGTATCTGGGGTTCGGTCTGGCTGGGTGCCAAGCTGGGGGGAGCGATGGGGGCCGGTGCTGGCGGCATTGGTGCAGTTCCGGGCTCGATCCTCGGTGCTATCGCCGGCTATCTGGGTTCCAAGCTGATCACAGATCCTGAGATCCTGTTTGACGACGATCCTCCTGGTACGGGCGAAAATCTGATCTACGTCGTTCCCATCACGGGGAAGAAAGGGCAACCCCCTCAAGAAGTGTTTGTGGAGTTTATGCTGACGGGAGAAGACGAAAAGATGGCGGCTAAGGTGATCATTCATCTGCCGATCAAAGCCGAAGAAGCCGCCGAGCTTAAACAACAGCTTGGTATCGACCGCAAACTGACTTTCTTTGCTGAGAAAGCGGAAGATGGATATTATGTGATTGATGATGACCGGTTGAAAGAGATCATCAGGAAGTACTTTAAGGCGGTCGCTTCGATGGGGGTCGCGCTGGGCATGGGCTTTGCAGAAGGCTTTAAAGGCTTCGGAGGAACCATTGCTCCCGGCGGTGGGGGTGGGAGTTCGAAAGATGAGACTCAGAAGAAGATCGATGCGGCCATTGCCGCGATTAAGGTCACCGTGCACGAAGCCGAAATCTGGATCAAGCCTGGCAAACAAGGGATGACTGGCATTATAAAACTTGATGTCGAAGTTGAAATCCCGGGACAGAAAACATCGCGAAATGCAGTCGATGGAACGTTTACCGGAAAGATCGCGCATCCCAAATAGGACGGGATCAAGACAGTCCCGATACGATTCTCCTGCCCTATGGCGTCTTCGAATCGCTTGGATGTTCTTCTGGAATCTTCCCTGAGCGTACAGCATCAAACTGCTTCTGTAATTCCTGCAGTCGCTTCATCGCCTGCTGAGCCTTCTCGATGGCAACCGGGTTTGGATTCGATACAGTGCCGATCTGTGATTGCAACGTTTTGATTTCGTCCCGGACTTCCTGAATCTGAATTATGATTTGTTGTTCCCTGGCGAGCATTTCCGGCGTCACCTTGACTGGTGGCGTACTGACTGTGGGTGGTTGGTTTGCTGGTGGGACAATAGGCTTTTCGGGTTCGGGAGGTGCCTGCCTGAATTCCGTATGCGAATCGAACAAACCGTTGCGGTACTCAGGTTCGGGTTGTGGCATGACGCCAACAGCAATTTGCATCAATGGCCAGCCTGCTCCGAGCAGAGCAAGCAGAGCGAAAACGATCGAGACAACGCGGCCAGCTTTGGACGGCTGATAGTCTGGTTTGGATTCCATCAATGGTCGCACAACAGGTTCAACTGGTACGTCATGAGCATCGCTCCAGGTGAGAAATGAATTGGCTCCCCACAGCCCCTCGCCGCTGAAACTGTACCTGGTTCCGTCTGTCACCGAGATGGAGAAACCCGGGTCAGTCTGATCGAGTAATATGGCCGATGTTGTGGCCCTCCAGTTGAAGAGGGTGATCATCCAGGCCAGCACACGGAGCCATTGGGGCATCTGTTGTACATAGCCGCCGATCGCTTCGATTTCGTTCACGCGCAAGTATCGCCGGGAAAACCCCCAGGATTCGATGCAGATCCCGTTCTCATCCCATGTCAACCGCCGCGTCTGGTACCACGTAGTGATCACAAAAATTGTGGCGAAGATGCCCCCGATCCCCCACATTACCACTGTCAGTGGCCACCAGCCGCGATCCAGTGGTCCACCAGATGTATCGCCGGTTATGAAGAATGGCAATGCGAAGAAGGCACCTGAGCCCAGAGTCGCCAGCAGATCGGGCAGCCAGCCTGCTGCTCGCGCCTGATAGAAAACGCCCGATTCAGCTGGCGGAGCATGAGGCAGCAGAATGTAGAACAACAAGCCGCCGAACAACATCAATGCCCCATAGGTACGATAAGGAAATACGCTGTGAGTCGGGGCGGCATCCCGGAGATCTGAGGGACTCGGCTCGTAAACACTTAGATAGCGAGGCGCGATCGTGGAATTTACAGGATCAATGCGAACATACGCCAGCAGTGTATCGGCCGGCCATTGATTATTCAGCTGTTGGAGCAGTGGAGTCGTCCTTGAGAGGAACACGGAATTGCGGTGATAGCCGAGCCCTCGCGCAGCAGCCCATGCATTTGAGGGAGCCTTGTCGGTTACCGTTGACATAATGTCGTTCCAGAGCCCTTCCCATTGTGCTCCTGATACCACAACCAGTCTGCCTTCAGTTTCGTAGGCCATGTATTCATCGATAGTCCCCCGCGTTTCGCTGGCGAGATCGACATCTTTGATCCTTTCCTCACCAACATACTTCGACATCATCCCCTTCACGTTCTCGGAATGCTGCTGCTGTTCGCCGATCTCACGCTTCCAGTCGACGGGCTTGATCTCAAACAGGTTACGAGCAGGTGTCAGACACAGCGCGATGCCAGTATAAAGGCAAAAGGCGATGACGACTCGTCTCATGACTTCTCTCATGAATGCAGCTCCCTTTAATCAGGTCAGGGACCTCTATTATTAAATATTTTATTTACTTTTCCAGCGCTTGATGAATGCTAGCTTCTCCTGTGAAGCATTAAATAATTCTTCATGATACAGCTGCTCTGGAGCATCCATGAGATCACTTGACAGGATTATACTTGGTTGGGGAGATGGACTTCTGTTTCCCGGTGTCTGGTAATGATCCGTTTGCAGGAATCTCGTTTAATGAGCATGATCGCTTTGGTCCTTCAACTGGTCCAGACGCCAGGTCAGTTAATCAAATTTCTAAAGCAGACAGCCCATAAATGAGTTCTGCTATTTCCTGGATCGTTTCGAAGAATTTAATGCGATATTCAGGACAGCCGGAACAATCAGTAAAGTCCAACTAAGATTTGACCGAAACTAATAGACGTATAAAAGAATACCAATTTGTGGGCTGGATTGCGCTTAAACAGTAGAAAAATTGAAGAGTGACAATCTGAGTTTCCCACATGATTCAGGAGGTGAACCACCTTGTCTGCAAATACGGACCGGACGCATGTCCTGAAAGGTATCAAAGCTTTGCCTTGGTACACTCATTTTTTTCATGACCCGCTCACGTGTTTTGCTGACATGCAACAGAAATTCGGCCAGATTTTCGCTGTGGGATCGCCAATTCCGTTCAGGCGGAAACAACGTAAATTTGTCATCGCTTTTGGCCCTGACAATAACCGCCGAATACTTCAGGATACGGAGACGTTTCGTCCCGGTTCAGTCAGTGTACGTGGCCCACGTGATTCCGGGCTGAATCGGATCCGCGTTGGTTTTTCTGTAGCGAAACATCAGCAAGACAATTCCTTACGTAAAATTGTTCTGCCTGCATTTCAGAAGAACGCAGTCCAGGATTATCATGCCGATATTGTGACTCTCACGAATGAGGTCCTGGAGCATTGGTCTGATGGCCAGAAAATTGAAATCTGGGAACAAATGCGTATCTTATCAGGAAATCTGGCATGCCAATTGTTATTTGGCCGTGAATCACTGGAAGACTCCCGCGCGTTGGGTGAGTCTCTGCAACAATTTATGCAACAGAGTTATGTTTCGCCAGCATCGCTCAGATTAAACATGGCAGGAACTCCCTATCACGCTTTAGTCCGGCGTGGAGAGGAGATCGCCTCCACTATTCAGAATATGTTGGACAGACGAGAAACATCCATAACTGCACGCTCAGATGTTCTTGAGATGATGGTCCGTACCTTCCAGAACAGCACTGATGCTGAGCACATCCCCGACCTCGTTGGTCCAGCTGCGTTTCTGTTCGTCGCCAGTTTTGAAACTGTAGCCAATGCCATGACCTGGACGCTCTTTCTGCTGGCTCAGCATCCACACATTATGGCTGAACTGTTCGATGAGTTGCAGCAGGTGCTGGGGGGCGAGGCTCCCTCAACCAGACAATTAGCCCAGCTTCCGCTATTGGAGGCCACGATCAAGGAGTCCCTGCGAATTCTGACACCAGTTCCCATTACTTATCGCGTTGCTCGCAAAGAGACGGAACTGAATGGAGTTCAGATCTGCTCTGGTGACAGAGTCATGTGTAGCCAGTATGTTACGCATCATACGCCGGATCTGTTTTCGGAGCCGAACCGATTCAACCCACATCGGTGGTTTTCCATCAATCCCAACACTTACGAATACTTCCCGTTCGGGGCTGGGCCTCGTAGTTGCCTGGGATACACTCTGGGGATGACAATCATCAAGGTCAGTCTGGCAATGATTCTGCAATCATTTCGTTTGTCAGTAATACCGCAAACCCGAATCGATCGCATGGTGAAGCTGACGATGAGTCCTAAACGCGGCATTTCGATGTACGTTCATCGGCAAGACCGCAGGTTCGAGGCAGTCCCTGTGAAAGGGAACATTCATCAGATGGTCGATCTTAAGCAGACAGAATCCAATCGATCAAGCTTCCCTCAGGTTAAGTATGGCAAATCAAAATTCACACGATCAGCCGACACATATGGAGATGCTGCCTGATGAAAAACTTAAATGGTAAGAGAGCTCTGATCACAGGTGCCGCTTCGGGGATTGGCCGCGAAATTGCATTGACTCTGGCGCGAGAAGGTGTGGATGTATACCTGGTCGATATTGATGAAAATGGCCTGTCAAAAGTCGTCCAACAGGCGCAGGAATATGGTGTTACAGCCAGGGGGAGGTTCTGCGACCTCTCCGATACAACTCAGACGACTACTTGTCTGAATGGCTTATTGTCGGAGTCGGGCGGGCTCGACATTCTCGTCAATAACGCCGGGATTGCCTGTTATGGCCCTACAGATGAGATGACGGAGCAGCAATGGAACCAGTTACTGAATGTTAATTTACTGGCACCGATTGAGATCACTCGCCAATTGCTGCCGATTCTTCTGGAACAGAATGAATCGCACATTTTAAACGTCGGGAGTTTAGCAAGCCTGGTCGCCGGCAGCAAACTCACTGCCTACAATGTCAGTAAGTTCGGCCTGCTGGGATTGAGTGAGTCCCTCCTCGCAGAGTATGGTCGTGGCAGCCTGGGGGTGACGGCATTATGTCCCGGGTTCGTCCGCACACAGATATTCCAGAACTCACCTCGGATAGGAAGTTCGCGTCAAGTTCGCACTCCTCCCACCTGGCTCACGACCACACCGGAAAAGGTCGCTGCGATAGCCGTTCGAGCCATTCGAAAAAATCAACCTCTTGTGGTTGTGACACCTTTGGCCAGAATCCTGTGGTTCTGTAAACGTTTGGCGCCCTCGCTGTTTCTGAAATTAATGAGTCGACGACCCAAAAAACGAACAACGAAGACATCACATAACTCGCATTCTTTGCCTGAGATGATTACTGAAATCGGCAGGCAGCGAGCTGCCTGAAATACCGCGGATTACAATTCCATGAACCAGTCCTTAACTGGAGTCTAGAATATGGTTTCTAATAACCGAAAGCGTGCCTGGTGGATCATAACCTGT
The DNA here is from genome assembly GCF_040219335.1 of Gimesia sp. NCBI lineage: Bacteria > Pseudomonadati > Planctomycetota > Planctomycetia > Planctomycetales > Planctomycetaceae > Gimesia > Gimesia sp. The sequence goes on from NZ_JAVJSQ010000025.1 coordinate 72,774, forward strand.
GGACTTATCTTAAAGTTTGGCAGCCCTGCCGTGTTCCTCATCAATCTGGTAGAGCCGACAGAAACGCTGGTATTCCTGGGCCCTTACCTGCTTGGTACGGCTACCTACCTTTGGGGCTGTAGTGCCTACGCAGTCGCAAAGAATCGGCATGCGGCATGGGGTTGTGCAGGGTTATTTTGTGTTCTGGCGCTACCGCTTTTAATTCGACTGAAAGTACATCATTCCAAGATGATAGCCCGAGCATAAGCGATGGTTGAATTGACTGAATCGGACACAGTCGGAGAACGTATCAGACAGGAGTTGATCGCGATCTTATTCCTGTCAATGGCCATTTAAACTGAAGAAGGCTAAGTTATTAGAGTTTGGTGTCATAGGTCAATCATCGCTGTCGTCATGGATGCTCCAGTGGCAGACATCGTCCCCAAAGGTGACGAGGATATTCGGTTTGCATCAATGGCCAGTGCGTGTTCCACTGCACGTTTCAGCGTGGTGATCGGATGACGTTCCAGCAGACGCAGTACCTTGATAAACTCCGGCGTGCCGGCTGACTGCAGTTCGGCTTCCAGCCGGCGGCGGAGAATGCCCAGACAGACCGGCAGATCTCAGTCCCGCTGGTGCCGTGCGATTAACGTCCCTTCAAACACCAGCCGCACTTCGGCAATGGTGGCCACGATGGTGATCTGGCGATGCGCGTATTTTGTGGGAACCGAGTAACTGTTGGTATCAAAGCGGACCAGCGACAGGGAGTCCGCGTGAGCCTGTCCCAGCCGGCAGGCTGCGAATGTCTGCTGTGGCAGAGGACGCAGGAACTCCCGTTGTTCTTCCGCCAGCAGGCTCCGCTTGGGAGAGCTCTGTCCCCGCAACTGACGCTGCAGATCGTTCCGACAGCATTGCACTAACTGCTGGTTCAGGGCTTCCAGAAAAGCTTCCGTGCACTCCTGGGGAAAGGCCTGGATAAAAATGGCATCCGAATAAGGTAACGTCATCACAAATAACGCGACCTTGGTCAGTGTGCCGTCCGGCCAGACATCGGCAAAGCCGAAGTCCACCTGGGCTTCTCCCGGGGGGATGGCGATGTGGCAGGAAAACCTCGCGGAACTGGGCCTTCCAGTCACGGATGGCTTCCCGGATGATCGTGATTCCACCGGAATACCCGTGTTCGTCCAGCAGACGTTCGAAGATGCGCTTCCCCGTGTGGCGCTGTTTGCGGTGAACGCTGCGGTCGTTCTGCAGAATCTCATGAATGATCGGCAGGAACGGCTCCAGCTTGGAAGGACGGGGCTTAGTCAGCCGATCTCCCGGCGGCTCCGAGTAGGTCAGTATTTTCTGTAACGTGTCCCAGTGAATATCGGACTCGTCACGAGCAGCACGTTGACTGATTTCTCCGATCAGAACACGCCGATGGATCTCCCCCCATAGCTCCATATCTGTAATCACCCTTGCCCCCGCTGTTTCCGGATCAGAACTGACTCATATACTGAGAGTCTGACCTAAAACCACCAGGTGGTCATCTGGGCGCTACGTTTTTATCCAATTTGCTACTCCCCGGCAGTCGCTACGTTTTCTGGCCATTGTTTACAGTTTTATACCTGTCTGCTTTTCCGGGCGGTCGGGCCAATCAGCGCCCGCATCAATCCAGGCTGCCACGATGGCAATCTGGTCATCCCTAAGCCGATGCACGTCGGCTCTCGCCATTCCTATCTTCTTTCCTGACAGAATCGAGATCAGAGGACTTCCGTCGCTGTTGCCCGGTTGGACCAAGGCGGCACTCGACGTACCATCGAAATAGTCTTCTCTTCGGTCCACACGAAAGCCGCTGGCTTGGCGATGAGGCCCGTGGCAGGACAAGCATGACCTCTCAAGGATCGGATAAACATCGCTCCAAAAAGTAACCTCATTATGTCCTGCTTCTGGGATCAGAGGATTCGGTTGTCGGCGAGTCGTCTTCCTTCAGCAGGCACTCTTCGATGGTGACTTTAAAGGCTTGTGTTGCGACAGCGACGACCAAGCCGAAAGAGATTAGGCCTAGACATCCGAGTACAACGCTAATGAGTTGCCCGATGCCGGTGTTGGGCGTAATGTCACCGAAACCGACCGTGGTGGATGTAATCATCGAAAAATATAATCCTTGCCCGGCCGGGATCGATTCAAACCATGCAAACAGGATTCCCATTGATAAGATGATCGCGAATTGCATTCCAAGTATTGAACGTAATAACCAGCAGTAGTGCATGGAATGTCGCACGAATATTAGAAAGATCTTGATCGAAGTCACCTGTTTGCTACTCATCTCTATCCTCATGTCGCGTAGTAGATGGCTGCCGATCACTGGTCAGGATCGTGACTTTTCCGATTTCCCAACGCCCTTCCGGAGTAGCCGTTTCCTGCATTTCAAGCATCTGGTCATCTTTGACCTCGTAGGATGAATCGTTGCTCATAGTCTCATCCACTTCGGGGAGAGGAAAAGGCGGCAGTATCTTCGAGTTCTCTTCGGGGGCTTCGATGATTGGAACCGTTGTCGTCTGATACTCAGTATTCTTGAGTTCCCAGCCGCCTCCAAGTGCACGATAGACGGAGATCATGTTCTGCAGCACCTGTCCCTGTGCGGCCGCCAGTTGGTCCTGAGTGGCTCGAAGAGTACCCTGCAGAACGAACACGGGGGAAAAGTCAATTGATCCTTCCTCGAAATTGATCAGCAGTAAATTCAATGACTCGTTCAAGTCATCGACAGTCGCCTGCAGATACTCGACTTCCTCCTGAGATTTCAAGAATGCAATCAGAGCATCTTCCACTTCACGATTCGCTATTAGAACGGTGTTCTGATAATTCGCCAGCAACTCCTGGAACCGGGCATCCTGCAGCGCGACGTTATTCACAATGCGGCCGTAGTTCAGAATGTTCCAGCGAAAGGAAGGACCGACCGAACCAGCCGTACTTGACGATTGAAACAGATCACTGAATTCTTCCGAAGCGAGGAAGATTTCACCCGTGATGGAAATGGTCGGGTAGAGATCAGCGGTTGCGATTCCAATCTGTTCACTTTGAGCGGCCAGCAGACGTTCGGCCTGTCTGACATCCGGGCGGCGCCGGAGTAGATCAGCAGGAATGCCTACCGCGATATCCGAAGACACTGTCGGCAGACCGATCCCCGGTGAGATAAGTGGCGAGAGATCAGTAGGGGGGATTCCCAGCAGAACGCACAATCGGTTTTTGGCCTGTCGCAATCCGGTCTGTAAGGGCGGAATAGTAGCTTTGGTGGCGTTGAGGTTCGACTCCGCCAGGTAGACCCCTACCTGGCTTGTCTTCCCTTCCAGGAAGCGATTGCTGGATAGTTCCAGAGAAGATTCCTGAATCTCGACGTTCTTGCGCGCGATATCCAACCGCCGTTCGAAGGTGCGAATCTCAATATAAGCGGAGACCACTTCGGCAATCACAGATACAAGTACCGCATCGTAGTCATAGATGGAGGCTTCCAGTCTGGCATCCGCGGACTCAATCCCGCGGCGCAGTTTGCCCCAGAGATCGAGTTCCCACGAGGCGTTGAAGCCGGTCTCCCATTGATCGAAGCTCTGCAGCGGGGCCGCGAGTGCCACATTCCGGCTTTGCTGAATGCGATTGGAAGTACCGAACCCTTGTTGCACCTGGGGGAAGAATTGCCCCATCGCAATCGCTCGGGTGGCTCGCGCTTGCATGACCCGTGTGCCAGCTTGACGCAGGGACAGGTTCTGTCCGTGCGCGAATCGAATCAGCTCATTAACCATGGGGTCTTGGAGTGTATTCCACCAGTCAGGATGCTCGTTCGGCAGTGGTAAAACGTGCTTGTTGCCGCTGTCAATCCACTCGGGGGCAATCGCAACAGTGGGTGGACAGTAGTCAGGCCCAACTCGGAGTCCTTGCCGAGCCCATTCGGACAGACCGCATCCGCAACAAAACATGCAGCTCAGGCCGGCTATCAGCCGTATAAGTGTAGACTGCAAGTACAACGATCAATTCTCTTCCACAACGAATAGGCATGTATTTCCTCAGGAGAATCCGAATCATCCTGATATTCTTCCCCTTATTCCTATTCGGCACTATCCGACTTATTTTTCCAGCTTTTTAAAATTGGCCGGATAATAATTTATATTTTGACATTTAAGTATTGTATGTTAATCTTTCCCATACTCCCCTAACCGCCCTATCTGCGGCCGTTTGTTGCAGAACCAGCCTCGCACGTTTGCGATTTGAGCCAGGCTGTATTTCTAAGGCTTAGGTCGTCAAATCCATATCGTACGGATGCCGGATATGTTTCAAACTCCCGCGGAACTCGATCTTCTGGGGATTTACTTTCCCCCCTTCTTTCTGATCTGCCTGTTCGGTCTGTTGCTTGCCGCCATGGTCGCGAATATCCTGAATCGTGCGGGGTTGAGCCGTTATTTCTGGCATCCTCCATTGGCATTTTTGGCGATCTGGATTTTGTTAACATCGCTCATCGGCCATGTATGGATAACCCCTTAGGAGTCGATGATGTCCGAGCCTTCGAACTTTCTCAAAAGTATTGCTCCCAAACTGGTGACTTGGTCGTTTGTAGCTGTGGCTGCAATCAGTGCTTTGCTGCTATACAATCGCTGGACTTTGGAACCTTGGACGCGAAACGGTCAGGTCCGCGCCAATATCATCCAGATCGCTCCCCAAGTGAATGGCCAAGTTGTCAATGTCGCTGTTACCGACAACTCATTTGTGCGAGCCGGTGAGTTGCTGTTCGAAATCGATCGATCGTCGTATCAATTGTCACTGGACAAAGCCGAGGTGTCCATCGATCAATCACGGGATGAGGTCGCCTCTTTGGAAGCCTCGGTGGGAGTTTCAGCGGCCCGATTTGAAGAAGCTCAGGCAGCCAGGGCAACGGCTAAAAGAAACATTTCAGCAGCTCAGGAACAGATCAAGATTGCTCAGGCCAACATTGAACAGGCAAACGCAGGCATCATCTCTGCTCAGCAATTGATAAAACAGAGGCAGGCGGAACTGGACAATGCCAGATCGGAAGCGGCGCGAGCCAAACGGCTGTTGGCCAAAAAGGCTGGTTCAATCGAAACTGCCGAGAGTACTGCGGCCAAGTCAACCGCAAAAGAGGCGGAACTGGCGAATGCTCAGGCGGGATTGACTCAAGCCGAATTGAAATTGACACAGATGAAAGCCAGTTACAGTGGAGCCAAAATCAATTTGCTGATTGCTCAAGACTCTCTGACTGAAGCCAAAGCAGCCGAAGCCTCGGCGAAAGCTTCGTTGGATCAGGCGAAAGCGACGCTCGGGAAGCCAGGTGATGATAATGTTCGAGTCCGCACTGCAATTGTCAGTCGATCTCAAGCAGAACTCGAACTAAATCGGACACGTGTTGTCGCTCCGTGCGATGGATACGTCAGTAATCTTGCTATCGACGAAGGGACCTACGCGGTCGCCGGACAACCTCTGCTAGTCTTGGTTTCGAAAGAATCGTTCCGTGTGCATGCTTATTTCCAGGAAACGAAACTCCGAAACATCCAAGAGGGGGACGAGGCGATTGTCACGTTGATGAGCAATCCGAACCAGAAACTGCGAGGTCAAGTGAAAACGATCGGTTATGCCGTGAATCCGCCGAACATCGCTCCCACAGAAGGTCAGCCGGGACAGGTGCCACAGATTCAGCCAACGTTTGACTGGGTTCGTTTGCCCCAGCGTGTTCCGGTCACGATTCAGCTCCTGAATGTCCCCGAAGAGATCCAGCTGATTTCTGGTACTACAGCTTCTGTCGCCGTATACCCATCGGACGAGGAGTGATTCGTGACGATCTTGGGGTGTAAGCTCGATGCGTCTCGAGTCATGACTGCGTTGTGCGGTACGGTCGCGATGCTGATCGCATATTGGGTAGCTCTGCGTCTGGAATGGAACCCTGGCCTCGCGGCAATCACGGTGGCTATAATGTACGGAGCGACGTGGGGTACAACTCTGGACAAGGTTTTGTCGCGATTGCTGGGAACCATCGTGGGGGCTGTAATGGGCGTGGTGATGGTTGCGGCTTTCGCGCATGACCGTGAACTATTTATCGGCGCGATGTCGTTGTGGACGGCCTTCTGTGTTTGGGGAGTACAGGGCAGTGAACGACCCTATGCCTGGTTGGTCACCTTGTTGAGCACCGCGATTCTTGGCTGGCCCGGTGGTCTGAACCCGTCCGGGGTATTCGAGTCCAGCATCGTCAGGCTATCCACAACCATTCTCGGTCTAGTGTTGAGCGGGTTAGCTTTCGGCGTGATCTGGCCTCTCCGGGCTGATCGGAAATTTGAAGCCGCTGTCGACAAACTGCTATCGGACGTTAAGCAACTCTTAATAATCACCCACAGTTGCTTGCTTAATCCGGATCAGAAAATTGAGGATGCAAAGTCGTTACAAACTGAGATCATCGTGATGTCGACCACCCTGCCCCAACTCCTGGCGAACGCACGGATTGAAAATTCTAGAATCAAACGAAACTTCGCAAACTATGAGGTCCTCTGCGAAAGACTCGAGGACTTTACCCTTGCAGCAGCATCCATTGCAAATGTCGTCACGCAGGATGATTTCGGACTTGTGTCAGCTGAAGGTATACGGATCAAGTCTTACGATAATCTATTCCGCGAGCTCGACCAGTGCTGCGTGTCTCTGTTGGAGCAATTTGACTTAGCTCGTGACGCCAAACCAATCCCACAACAGCAGGAAGCCGATCGGGACAGTTTCGATTCCTGGCTGTCCGTTGAAGAGGATGTTGCGCCCCCTGCTGAAGGTTTATTGGTTGAACGATGCCACCTGTTTCATCGATCTGCTAGCCAGGCCCTGCACGCCATCGACAACTTGCAGGCGCTACCGAAGCCGGGCAATAAGCCAAAATCACTTTCTGCGAGTAAAATCGACTGGGAAACAAAACTCCACCGTTCCCTGCTGGCAGTGGTCCAGCTTGTTGTGGCGACCTATTTTTTGTTGATTATGAATTGGCCACTTGCGCTCCATATTGCCATCGTCCCGATCGTTGTACTCATCTTAAAGAACTCAACCATGCCGGTTTCGGTGGCAACCGGGACACTGGTAAAGAGCCTGCTGACAATCTTGCCGGTCGCCGCGTTTTTTCATTTCCTGGTTATGCCTCATTTGGATAGTTTTGAGGAACTGGCCCCGCTGCTGGCGATCCTGTTTCTTTACTTGTTGTATGGAATGTCGAGTCCAAACCCATTTCGGAGCCTCACCAGTCTGATTCAGGTGATCGTCATCAACATCCTCGTTTCAGTATCCCCCACGCCACCAACTTACAAGTTTGATACTTTCACAAATTTGTATTTAGGTTTGAGCGGTGGTTTTTTCATTGTTGTTTTGATTACTTCGCTGTTTGAAACTCGTAATCCGCGAAGCGGCTTTCTGAAGTTGGTCAGCGCGATTTGCAATGACTTGTCAGTCCTCTTCAGGGACGTTTCAAAAAGACCCGAATCTGACCTCGACTGCAGTTCACGTCGGTTACAGCACTCTTTATTGAATCAATACATGAAAATGAAACAGCTTTATGGCGTCATCAAATATCGAACGAAACCAGGAATCCAAGCTCGGGAAATCGAAGCAGTTATAGATTCGGTGGGCACCTTGATTCTGAGAGTGATTTGGATTGATATCACTGATCGTCTGCACGAGCGTCAATCTATTGACATCGACAGGCTCTATTCCTTGTATGTTGGAATATTTGCAGCCACTGGGCATTCCTTGAGCCAACAACGATCGGTAAACGTCGATTCAATCGATGATGAATTGTTGCACCGACTTGACTCTAGTGAAGCATACCTTTTTGCACATAAGTCTCTTGTCAAAGCACTGACTGACTTTCAGAGAAACCTCAATGCGTTAGACTGGGCAGAATGGACTAAAGCCTACTTTTGATTTAATTTGAGTGGAAAAGATCTGACATAGTTTGGTAAAATTTCTGCCGAGCTGATCCTCATTTGAGTTCATCCTGAATCATTCATCCTGAAAGTCCTGACACTAATGTCCCCCTACCAGATTCTCGCGGTAGTTGCGTGTTTTGCATTCCTGTACAGTCTGGTGGCTTCAAGACTGGAACGGACGCCGATCAGTGGGGCAATGATTTATGTTCTGGTGGGGGTTATCTGCGGGCCGGAGTGTTTTAGACTGGTCGATCTGAACATTAAAGGGGAAGGGCTGAGCTGGCTGGCCGAGTTGACGCTGGCGGTGGTATTGTTCACCGACTCAGCTAATTCAAATTTGAAAACTCTGCGCCGTTTTGAATCACTTCTCGTCCGATTGCTGTTGGTTGGATTGCCCCTGACGATTGCGATGGGATACCTTGTGGGCTGGGTTCTCTTCCAAGACCTCGGCCTGTTAGAAATTGCTCTGTTGGCGACAATGCTCGCTCCGACCGATGCCGCCTTGGGCAAGGCGGTCGTGACGAATGAAGCGGTGCCGGATTCTGTCCGTGAAAGCTTAAACGTCGAGAGCGGTCTGAACGATGGAATTTGCGTCCCGGTTTTGCTTCTGTTCCTGGCATTGGCTGGCGATCAAGTTGAGGGACAGAAGGAAGCTCTTACGCTAGCCATCTCGCTCCCTCTGCAGGCAATCGGCATCGGCGCTGCGATCGGGTTAGGGTTGAGCATTCCCGGAAGCGCTGCTTTGCGGATTTGCGCGGAGCGCGGCTGGGTCGCTGGATCGTGGTTGCAGATTCCTGTGATTGCATTATCGATATTCTGTTTCGCACTGGCTCAATTCCTGGGAGGCAGCGGCTTCATAGCATGTTTTATCGGTGGAATGACTTTCGGCGCTTTGACTCATAAACACAAGCACGTCGTTCTGGAAGCCGCGGAAGGAACAGGCGATACATTGGCACTGCTAACCTGGTTTGCCTTTGGCACGTTCCTGTTGGCACCTCCTGTGCTGCAATTCGACTGGAGAATCCTGTTATATGCCGTTGCCAGCCTGACAATTATCCGGATGCTTCCCGTTTATCTTTGCCTCTTCGGTAAACACTTCCGCCTTGATACAGTCCTCTTTCTGGGATGGTTCGGTCCGCGCGGGCTGGCCAGCATTGTATTTGCAGTGATGGTTGCCGACGCCAGCCTGCCCCATAAAGACTTATTGATTGCCACGACCAGTTGGACAATCCTCTTCAGCGTCATCGTGCATGGCCTCTCAGCGAACCCATTGGCTTCCCTTTACAGCCGGCGTGTTCAGGATCATGACATCTAGTTTACAGACGACTAATTTTGCCAATCATCCCCTGATGATAGCATCAGGTAATCTCAGAGTTTGGAAACCGCACCTTTCTATTTGCTAACGTGAATGGCTATAATAGGTAAAAACCTTATGCCAGCGCGAAGAGCTTTTGAGTGATCGTGATTTTTATAGGACACCACAGGAAATGAAATTCATAACAAGCTTGTACAGTTTACTTACGTTAATTGGGATGTTCGTCATTCCGGTTCAAGCTCAAGAGTACGATCTTGTGATCAAGAATGGACGCGTGATCGATCCAGAAACTGGTTTTGATGCTGTCGCCAATGTTGGAATCAAGGACGGCACGATCACGGAGATCACGAAGCAAGCGATCACCGGAAAAAGAGTGATCAATGCCAGTGGTCATGTCGTAGCGCCAGGCTTCATCGATTTCCATGCTCACGGACAGAACATTCCAGCCGATCGCATGCAGGCGTTCGATGGAGTGACCACGGCGCTGGAACTTGAGTCGGGCATCTTGCCAGTTGCTGCCTGGTACGACAATCAACGCCGGTCAGGCAGGGTATTGAACTACGGTGTCTCTGCAGCATGGACTTATGCACGTGTTTCTGCGCACGAAGACTTGACGCCCCAGCCGAACCTTGAGTGGTTTCAGGACGCCTACGCATTGACGCATTGGGTCAACGATGTCTCCACTGATGATCAACAGAAGAAGATACTGAGCATGATCGAACGGGGAATCAAAGAGGGCAGTATTGGTATCGGGCTCAATTCCGGTTATGCACCGGGTTACGGCTACAAAGAAGTATTGGCAGTTCATCAGCTCGCGGCAAAATATGGCGTTCCAACTTTTACCCATATTCGCAATCTCAGCAAAGTCGATCCGAACAGTTCCGTTCAGGCCTACGGCGAGTTGATCTCGTACGCAACTGCGGCTGGTTCTCACGTCCATATCTGTCATCTGAACAGTACCAGCTTGAGCGACATCTCGTTGGCCGTTCGCATCATTCGCGATGCTCAGGAGCGCGGCGCGAATATCTCCGTCGAAGCTTATCCATACGGCGCTGGCAGTGGAGCGGTGAATGCCGCCATGTTCCAGCCCGCCAACATGAAGCGGATGGACGCCAAAGCCAAGGATATCGAGTATCTTGGCAAACCGTTGACCGAAGAGAAACTGAGACAAATGCAGAAGGAGTCGCCGGGCGAGATTATCGTCTGGCACTATTACCGATTGCCACGGGACCAGGAGTATTTGGACCTCGCCGTTTTGTACCCAGGCGGCATCATTGCTTCGGACGCCATGCCCTGGATGAGCAAAAAGGACGGACACATCATCAAGGGCAAGGAATGGCCCTTGCCTGATGATGCCTTTGCTCATCCTCGAACCGCCGCAACCTTCGTGAAGTTCATTATTGACTACGTGCGTGATCGCAAAGCTGAGTCACTTCCAGCTGCGATTGCGAGATGTTCTTACCGTCCTGCAAAGATTTTGGAATCAAGCGTCCCGCAAATGAAAAAGAAGGGGCGACTTCAAGCAGGAATGGACGCCGACATCATAGTATTCAACATGGACAAACTGGAAGTGCGAGCCACTTACACCGAGCCAAATCAGCACACACTCGGCATGCAGTATGTGCTTGTGAACGGTGTTCCTGTCATTCAGGAAGGCGAGTTGGATGTCACCGTCATTCCGGGTCAAGCGGTTCGACGTCCGGTTCAGGAATGACTAATATCCCCCCCGGCTGTATGCATAGTGCAACTCAATGCAGCCCTCTGTAGACTATATTTCAGCAACACATTATGAAAGATCAACGCCTTCGACGTTCTCAGCAACTTTAGCGCAGTTGCCCTCAGAGTCATGTTGTTTGCCTCGCTCTCCGGAAACCTTCTGGCGGAGGATGCGAAGCCAATACCGATCTTGTTCGCAAACGCCCACGTGTTCGACAGAAGCTGCGAGCAGCGCATCGAGAACGCAAACGTCCTCGACGAGGTGAACCTGTACAAGCAGGTCTCGACAGAAGAAATTGCTGCTGGCGAGGACACAGTGATTGACGGAGGCGGACGAACATCGTGTAATATTCGTCACTGACGGTAAGCCGGAAGTTATCAAGCTTACTCGTTAAGTAATGAGAATGGAATCGACGCAAATCAAAGTGATGGCTTGTGGTGGCGTTTTATCATTTTACTATCACATTGATAACTCGCAGTACACAATCATAGGATCTGAAAGGCATCGTCGAGCTTGTCAGAACGTGGAATCTCTAAGATACTTACACACACTCAAAAACCACTCCACTCAGTCAGCTAGAGAAAAACTATGTCCGACCAATTTATTCCGATCGAGACACCTCGGTGGATGCTAAATCTTTTTAAATCTATTGATGATCTCGACACCTCTGCAGATTCGGGCTTTCAGATCTTTGCAGACGATGTAGTGCTGCAGTTTGGCCCGAAAACGAGCCATGGTCTGGATGAAGTGAAAAAGTTCTTTGTCAAACTGGATGCCCCGTTCATTACGAAGCACTATGTCGACGTCGTCTATCAATATGGCAGCGCCTACTTCATGCAAGGGAGCGCTTCTCTCCGCAAGAAAGGCGATTCGGAAGGTGCAGAAATTAGGGCTGCTCCACTGTTCAATCTGTTGTGGTTCAACAGTGAGGGCAAAGTGATCCGTTACGTGGTCGACTTTCCTCCCGAAGCCGCCAAAGATGCAGGCTTCTAAGGATTCTCCTATCTTTCTGAGAACGAAAAACACCGGAATCATAGCTGCCCAAGAATCTATTCCAAGTTAGTAAATCGAAGTGAGAATGAATTAGAAAACGGGAATCGTGAACTTCGATAGACCTGCGGATCGCCTAAGGCGATAACTAATGCATTGAATGTCTATTCATTCTCTCCGCAGGTCTGCCCTGCTATTTGTCACGACATTACTGACATTTTTGAGCGAGTTCTCGACACTCTCGTGTTATTATCTGCTGATGATCTCTTCCCTCGGACGCCTTGATTCACCAGAATTTGTTCATGTCCAACAGCAAACGCAGTCAACGCACCAACGATCATCGTCTGAAAGAACTCGTTCGATCCACCGGCATTATCGATGTCGCAGTTTAACATGGCGTCCCTAGCTCTACGGCTTGAGGCCAATAGAGCTGAGAGATGTTGGAAGTGTGAAGAAATTAGTGTTGTTAGAAATTGAATGAGAGGGATTCGAACCGTTGGTCGTAAGCAATTCATGATCTCCATCGGCGACGAATGGACTGGACTTTTCCCGAGTGCGAGAACTCGCGCAATAATGTCGGGCATGTTGTGACAAACAACAGGTCCCGCTTGCAGAGTATAACCTCTCCTGCAGTCTGACCTGGTTGTGTAACCACAGAAATCGGGAGGAGGTCAACTGCGAGTTGTTCCTTAGCGTGGCGGAAGCTCACTGGTGGCTTGACTACAACCATCTTAGATTGCATAGTGCATTGGATTACCAGACCCCTGCGGCATTTGCCGCGCAGTGTTCTTCTTCCGTTAAGCCTACGGCCTCACTCCAGAAGAACACCGCCTCCATGAACCCCGATTCTCTCACTCAGGCTGGTACTAAGATCGGGGCAAGGTCACTTGATTAGGAATCGTCATCATGCGTGCTGTTGGATTATTCTTTGTTTGTGTTGTTTTGTTGCTGACTTCGACCGCGTATTCCCAAACAGGTCGCCAGAATGAAGCACTCGTGCGTTATGCCCGGACTGCGGTTACACGAACCGAGAAGGCGTTGTCGGACTTGCTTCGTTTTTACGATGCCGGTGGCGTTTCTCCAGACAAGGTGCGGGAAGTCCGCGAGGCATTGGCTGAATCGAAGATCCTGTTGGCTGAAGCAGAAGGAAACCAACGCGAAGTGGTCGCACAATTGCGGTTTTTGGTCGAGCAGGACAATGCCGCTTTGCAGCAATCGCGGAACGCAGCCGCTCAAGGAGCGATAAGCGCGGCTCAACTGGCGATCATTGAACAAGAAGCGGTTTATCGCCGAGTGCGTCTCGCGAATGCATCAGGGGACAAGCAGGCGCAAATCCGCGCATTGGGTCAATTGACTGCGACTGTGAAAATATCGGCGGAAGCAAATGCTCGGCTCTTCGCACAAAAACAGATCGACCGGGCCACATTACGCCAGTCGCAGAAAGAACTGGCCCAAGCCTATTACGAATTGGCAGTCGTCAACGACGATAAAGAGAGCGTGATCAAATACCTCGGAATCCTAGTCGCCTTAAACCAGGAAGAATTGCAGGCGTCCTACGGTAGATTGTCGCCAATAGCCATTGCCGATCTCAAACGTGTAACGATCGACTTGGAAGCTGAATTGGCCTTTGCGAATGGCAAGATGAGCGAGTACCAGAAAAAGCTTCAGACATTGGTGCAACTTGATCAACAGGCAGTACAGCGTTCGCGGTCCGGGGCACTCGGAGCATACGAAACGGCCCAGCGACAATTCGATTTGGCGGATTCGCAAGCACGACTGACGACGGCAAAGAAGGGCGAGTAGCGAGACTGGAGCCACGGGAGACTAGATGTCGATCCGCCAATCGGTGTGGCATGGAATCGGAGTTTTGTGGCAGGCTTCCGAGAATTTACAGTTTCTCAACTGAGACAGGGAGGTCTCTTATGCCAGGCAAGGCAGCCAAGGTGGTCATCACGGAGCGGCAGCGGGACGTTCTGCAAGTGATGAGTCGATCCATCCCGTACAAAACCGTCTTCGAGATGACTCGAGCGTGGACAAATTCTGGGAGTCGTTTACTGGAAGAGAAACGAGGACGGAAGAAAAAGCCTGTTGGTCGGCCAGGAAAGAGTGCCGTGATGCGAGAACTGATTCTCAAGATCGCCCGCGAAAAGGGGTTCGGCTACACTCGCATCCTGGGGGAACTTCGGAAACTCGGCATCTCCCGGATCTGTCGTCAGACGGTGAAGAACATAATCAAGGAAGCAGGGATCGAGCCAAGTCCGAAACGAAGTACCGGCACTTGGGACCAGTTTCTCAAAAGTCATGCAGAAACACTCCGGGCCTGGGATTTCTTTACGAAACGAGCTGTGACACCGCGGGGCATCGTCGATTTGTATGTATTGGTTTTCATGCATCTTGAGACGCGTGAAGTCTTTGTGACACCATCAACCCGAAGTCCGGACTCAGCCTGGGTCACGAATCAGGTCAAAGCATTTGTAAACCACGTTACCGATCGTGATGAGAAGCCGACCTGCCTGATCCATGATCGAGATACAAAGTTTTCTGCCGATTTCAGGCAGTTCCTGAAAAATAAAGGCATCCAGCCGAAGAGGCTGCCGATCCGATCTCCCAATCTGAATGCCCGGGTCGAAAGGTTTGTGCAAACGATTAAATACGAAGCCTTGAACCATTTTATCGCATTCGTCAAAGTGCATCTCGATTATCTTGTTTCGGAATTCGTTGATTATTACAACAAACATCGAGCCCATAGCTCGCGAGAATATCTACCACCTTGCTCTATCGATCCGCCACCCGAATACGAGACAATCAAGCTCGATGAGATCCACTGCGAGGAACATCTCGGCGGGCTGATCAAATCGTACGAGCGGATTGCTGCATAGACTAAATCAAGACACAAGTCATTTTTTCACGCTCTGCGTACGCGCCCTTGCTCCTGAAATGTCACAACCAACAGTCCTTCACGGCAGACCTGCTCCGAATTACGTCAGTTCTTTCAGTAGGTTTTGTTGTCAAAGATCAATTGGCCGTTGAACTTGACGGGCAACAGTCTTTTTGTACCCGACGCTCCAGTTGAGAATTGATCTGGGCTGCCATCTGACGCGCATGGTCTTTGTCAGGACCAATCCGGGGACGTAAACGCTTGCCGTTTTCCTGATAGGTGAGATACCAGATTTTACCGCGCAGATCGCCGCGGACTTTGCCGATACGGAACGATGTCTTCCGATTTTGTTTTGATGATTGCTTCATCAACAGAACCTTTCAGAGAACCCCCGTGCCACAAAACGCCACAAAAAGTGCCACAAATGGGAAGCTCTGGAGCGGTCCAGAAAAAGCAAATGCCGCTGAGTTATAGGGTTATAACTCAACGGCAATCAAATAAGCGGAGAGAGGGGGAAACTCGGCCCCCTATTTTCATCTTACTCTAGCATAGTAGCGTTTAAGCGTTATACTCCTATTTTTGTAGGGGAAGCAGTCTTATGGTTGCTTTTGGTTAGTGCTGGTTGTTTTCTGTTATTTGGCAATCGTTTCAGCACACTTTCAGCACAAATTGATTTTAGCCATGCTCCAGTCCCGATCGCTGATGAGTCAGCTTCTGTTTATGCTAGAAAACGGCGGCGAGGTAAAAAGAAGCAGGAATCCCAGGAGGTCCCTGAAGTAGCCGCTGATTATTCTCGCTTCAGTTCGAATAACCAGCGCGATGAAAGTATCGATCAGCAGCGACAAAAGTGTCGGGAACACGCCTTGCGTTTCGGCCATACTATTCTACCTGTTTACGAATTTGAAGATAGGGCCGTATCAGGCACGAAGCTTGAAAGAGAGGGCCTAAATGCGATGCTGGAGGCAGCAAAGCAGGGTAAATTCAATGTGCTGTATTTATATAGTCTGAGCCGACTTGCTCGAGAATCGGTGATTACATTACCGATCCTCAAGAAGCTCGTCTATGTCTACGGTGTTCGCTGTATCTGTGTCATCGAGAATATTGACACGAATACAACCGGCTGGGAAGTCATCGCTGCGATTTTTGCTGCCATCCATGAGCAGTTCATCAAAGAATTAAGTGCAGCTGTTCTCCGAGGACAGGAGAACGCCCTGCTCAGTGGTTATTCTGTGGGAGACTGGTGCTTTGGTTACGGCTCTGAGCCAGTGCCGGGTACGGAACAGAGTCGAGCAGGCCGTAACAGTAAGCCGCGAAAGATCTATGTGATCAACCAGGAGCACGCAGAATGGGTCAGTCAGATCTTTACCTGGTATGTCGATGAAGGAATATCAATCGGCCAGATTGTCAAAAAAATCAATCATTTAAAGGCCCCTAAAGATCATCGTTCTTCGAGTAAAGAGTGGCACCATGACCTTGTCGTAAATCTGCTATCGAATCCGAAATATATTGGTGACTGGCCCTGGGGAGAGATGCAAAACGTGCGTAACCCTGAAACGGGCATTGTTTGTCAGAAGCCTCGGTCGGAAGAAGAGTGTGAACAATGGAAACGAGAATTGCCTCACCTGCGTATCATTGATGACAACACGTTTCGACTAGCACAGGAAAAACTGGATGCCAATGCACAAAAGTGGGAAAAGCACCGCCGCGTGAATGGCAAATTTACCGGCTCATCCACTGAAACGAATGGTCGTCGCAAGGTCAAGCTGTTGCATGGGCTGTTGAAGTGTGCCCAGTGTGGCAGTCCATTCTATTCTGACGGCAAACGAGCCCGTTGTCGCGGCGGGAAACGTGGTACCTGTGACGCTGTCACTTCTGTGCCTTTAAAGCTGCTGGAGTCGATGATGCTCGAAAAAATCGGGACAATTATCCTGGAGGACAATCAGTGGTTTCAGTGTGTCTTTGATGATTTATTGAAGCTGTATAGGGATTACGAAAACCGGTTTCCTGCGATGATCAGAGAAAAAGAACGGGAGTTACACCAGGTAACTCAAAAGATCGAGCGTCTGGTCGACCTGGTCGAGCAGGGGGATCCCCCAGAGGATCTGCACCGGCGCCTCAAATCCAGGAAGGAAGAGCAGAAAGAAATCCAATTTGAGCTGAAACAACTCCGGCTGGAGCGGAACCATGACCCGAGAAAACCCTCCGAAGCATGGCTGAAGGAACGGCTTAAGCAGTTGTTTGATGTTCTGAAGGAATCTTCGCCTGCCGCCAACAAGGCCCTGAGTGCACTTGTCTGCGGTGAGATTACTTTGGAAGAAAACGAGATTCCTCTGAGAAAACGGAATTATTTTCGAGGGATATTCCGGCTCAACATCAGAGGGGTTTCTAGTTTTCTTGCCGGTACCTCATCCTCGATCGAAGGTACTAAACAGGGCGATGAAGTCGTGATTGACTTCATTCAACCTGATAAAGCAGGTCTGCAGAGAGAGATTGCCAAAAGGATGTACGACGCCGAAGAACCGGAATTCAAAATTGCTGAAGCATTAGGCGTCAGCCGGAGCAGAGTAACGAAGCTTTTAGATGAAGTCTTTGAACTACAGGGAGAGAAAAAGCCGGATGGACGATCCCGACGGTCGCAACTCTCGGTAAAACACAAAGTACCTCCCCGCTATCAGTCTATCGCGGAAGATGTGATGAAACTGTTCGCTCAGGGATTGTTACTCGGACGGATAGCTGAAGCTCTGAAAATTGACCGGAATACGGTGACCAGCTCAGTCAAATACTGGCATGAGCAACGTGGTTTGCCTGTACCTGATGGTCGTACTCGCAGGAAATCACTTTGACTGAACCAGTTTCTTGTTCTTGATAATTTCTATAAGCCGACCACCTTTGCGGGTGGTCGGCGATGACATTTTTTTAGATATCAAAAATCCCCAATGGCCTTTGCTGTGGCTGTTTAACCTTGCGTAGTTCGTGATCTCCAACTGTGTCATCATCTCAGAAACACTACCCAGACTGAAAGGGGCATTTGGGACAGATATGATGTCCTGCACATCTTTACCAAAAAGGCTTGACTACCCTCAGGCGAGAAAATGCCTAGAATATCAAGATAAACAGCACTGCGAACTGGCCCAGATAGACATCCACCTCAGGCTGAATCATCGTGCACTGGATTAACTGCTTTGGGCATGCTGTTGATTCTTTTGGGTCACAGCTGAAATGTACATGGCCACCAGCCTGGAAACCAGGATGGCGAAATAAAACTGACCAAAGACAGCCTGCAGGTAACAGGCTGTTTGCGCGGGGCCGGATACCGGAACGATATCACCATATCCCAGAGTCGCCATGGTGACGAACGACAGGTAAATCAACGGTTGCAGGTCCGAGTTTCGTAACGTGACTGCTTCGGATGAGGCATTGACCAGGTCATAGCGAAAAGCGGCTGGATCAACCAGTAAGATGGTTGAGTAGAGATAGGACCAGAGGAGTCCGGCCAGCAGGTAAAGGGAGACAGTTCCGATAATGGTATCGAGTGTTACCCGGTCGTCGTGAAATACGGCACTCAGAATATGGTAAAACACAAACGCCAGGAAAATGATCACCAGACTGTTGTGCAGAACCGTCAGTGAATAGCTGCGGGTAAGAAAACTGCTGACATTCAATATCAGCATCAGGACGACAAGCGTAAGTCCAATCCCCAGTGTCTTGTGGCGATGACAGACAGAGACGACTGCTGTGAGCAGAACGGTCGAAAACAACAGGCAGAAGAGCATCACAGAGACTCTGCTGCTGCCCATGAACGCGGTTCCGATCAGCAAAGTCAGTATAGAACAAAGTAAATAGGTGAACTTTCCAAAGGGATGGCGAACGACCTGTTCACTTTCCTGATTCTGCATTACTGTCCCCGTGATCTGCTGCTTCAGGCTGATGCGGCAGGCGCTCCAGATAGCTTGAAACCTGGCTGGAGTGACAAACACAATTGTCGTAGCTGGTATACGGCAGCGGAGGTGGTTCACAATACTGGCAGTCAACGTCACAGCCGGAATAACTGTGGTAAGTCGATGCACAACCTGACAGCACGATCGCTCCCAGCGTTGCGGGCCAGCGCATCCACTTTTGAGCATTGTTCATTTTAAGCTCCTTCGTTGGCAACTGCTTCGCTTCGATTGCAGTCCTGTCTGTTATGGTTCTTCTGGCAGCGGTAAATTTTCAAGTGCTTCCGGCGCCGCGGGAATGGGTTGCAATGCCTGCGGGTTGACCCCGCCAACGACGCGTTCCAGCTCTGCCAGTGATTGTCCCAGTGATGCTTCGATTCTCAGATAACTCACCTCGAATCGGAGCAGTTCTCTCCAGTTGTCAACCAGCTGTAAAAAATCGACTTCTCCGGTATTGTAGGCCTGGCTGGAGACCTCTAACGTCTGGCGTGCTTTGGGAAGAATGTCTTCACGGAACAGGGTTATCAGATCCTGCTGGCTTTTGGCTTGCGCGAATAGGTCTGCGACTTCTTCTTGAGTGGCATCTTTTAATGAATCATAGGATCGGGCCGTCGAGACTGCTTTTGCCTCAGCGGAGCGCACTGCCGAATCCAGTTTCTTTCTGTAGATGGGCAGGTTAATGCCTGCCGTGATCAGAAACGAATCATTTCCGTTAGCGACAGGACTGACGCCGGTCGAGCCTACATCAATCCAGGTGGCTCCCAGGGTGAGATCCGGCTTATAGGCGAGGCGTGCCAGATTGAGGGCCTGCCTGTCTTTTTCGAGTGCTGCCAGTTGTGCATGCAATTCGGGACGAGAAGCAACCGCCTGTTGCTGCAACCAGTTCAGGTCGTCAGGCAGAGATCCGGGGGCGATATGATCGAGTGCCAGTAATTTTGTCTGTGGTGAAACATGCAGCAGACGTGCCAGTTTGGCCTGACCGCTTTCGAGTCTTTGTTGCAGGCGAATTAATTCATTCTCAACATTGGAGATTTCCAGTTCTGCCCGCAACAGGTCCTGCTGGCTGACTTTTCCTGTCTTATAGCGTACATTCGCGACGTCACGGATCTCAACCAGTAACTGTTTATCTGCCTCGGTTACAGCGATAGTCTGTTGAATAAAATAGAGCTCGTAATAGGCTCGTTTCACTTTGGCAATCGTGTCCAGTTCGACGGCTGCCAGGTGCGCTCTTGATTGATTGGTCTGTGATTCGGCGAGTTCACCCTGGGCATTCAGTTTCCCTCGTGCAGGGAATTTCTGTGAAACATTTAACGCATATTCCTGAGGGCCTGAAGCCGTCTGTACCTGCTCAGGATAAAACGTCATTCCCAGAGTAGGGTCTTGCAGGCTCGAAGCGACAGGGACCTGGTGAGCGTTGGCTTCTACGAGTTTTCGGGCTGCCTGGATATCCGGGTTTTGTGACAACGCGTATTGAATGTACTCTTCAACGGAATGCGCGCCCTGCAAGTCGGCAGCAACGGGATTGACGGTCGCCTGGGCGGGAGTATATGCGGCCTGTTGAACGGACTCGGAAACTTGTGCGTAACCGGGGTCATGGACCTGCTGTGCAGTTTTACAGCCGGACAATAACAGTAACATACTTAAGAAATAAGCTGACTTTCGTACGGCCATCCTTGGCCTCCCCCCCTGATATGATCGGAACCGATACACACTGGTTAACATCGGTAGAATTGATTTGACTGAAACAGTGATTACAAATAAATCTACCGTACCCAGGCCCCCATGTGAGGATATTACGGGTCAGGTAAACTTTATGTTCTGCTTACCGAGTGAAAACATTGAGCTCCTCGTTCTCTCTCGACGACCGACCTCCCGACTGATTCAGGTCCGCAACGGATTGGCGCTCCAGTGCCACCAGCGTCAGATCATCATTCGGAGAAGCATTCGAACGCCATTTCGCAATGGTTTCGTTGATTCGCATGATTTCTGTCAGAAGTGAGCTGTCAGTCCTGTGGGAAAATAAATCTGTAAGTCGGTCTACTCCAAATAAAGTCCCTTCGGCGTTGGTCGACTCTGTGACTCCATCGCTGAAGAGCAGAATTCGATCTTCTGATGAAAGTATCGTCGTTTTCTGCTCCCACTCGGCATTCAGGTCAATGCCGACTAACAGGCCTGTACTTTTTAATGTTTCCAGGGCTCCTGATTTTTTCTGCAAGAGGGCTGGGAGATGTCCTGCACTCACCCAGGTCAAGGTATGTGATTCCGGCTCCCAGCGTGCAAGAAACATGGATGCAAAATTTCCAGGCAGAATCGAAGCGGTAAACTGACGGTTGACTTCTTTCATGATCGTAACCGGATCATAGGGGGGCTTTTCAGAAGCAGCCAGCAGGAGTGATTTCAACATGGCAGCCCCCATGGCAGCGGGAACACCGTGTCCGCTCACATCGGCAATGCAGATGAGCCATGATCCATCTGACAAAGGCAGGAAGTCGTAATAATCTCCAGCCACACTGTCTGCCGGTTCAAAGATATGCGCTGTTTCAAGCTGTGATATTTGAACTCCGTGGGGCAGCAGGTATTGCTGAATCTTTCGTGCTTTCTCCATCTGGGAGCGGCGGTCACGATCGTTTTCCTTCAGTGCCGCGCTCATGGAATTGATTGAAGAGGACAGTAAGTTCATCTCACTACTGGTAAAGCCTGGGGCCATGGTATCCAGATTGCCGGACCTGATATTTTCCACAGTCTTTAAGAGTTGATTTAACGGTCTGCCCACAAACTTCAGTAGCACGAGATTGACGATCCCGGCCGCGATCAGGCCTAATGCCCCAAGCACACCAAGCTGAAGCAGGACTTTGGTTCGGATCGCGCGACGTACATTTTTTAATGTTTCGATCACAAAGACGCTTGCTCCTTTGCCAGTCTTGTAACCAATGACAAGCTGGTGTTGCTGGAAGTCTGCCAGATTGAACGATTTCGGATTTGTAAAGTCAAATTCGGACAGGATCGCCTCACTATCCGGAGAAGCATGACCTGTCTGTATATATTTCCCATTCAGGCTGACGATAATCCGGTGTCCGGGTGAGGCTGATTTTCTCATTTCTGAACAGACTTTGTTGATATAGCTCTGGACATTGCGATCCTGATGATCCGTATGATCCTGGATTAAATGGGAAACTGCGGACTGAATCGCGATCGCTTCATCGTTTAAGCCTGTCCGCATCTGTGCGGTCGCATGCTCGATTTCCCTGTAATATTGCAATATCAGGAGTCCTGCCAGCGCGATACTGAGCGTCAGATTCACGGAAAGCAGTAATTGAAATCTGATCGTACGGGGTTGATTCTTGAATCGGGCGATACTGGCAAATAAGACTGACATGACTTTTACTTTCCTTCAATCGCTGACGCCCCGGTTGATCAAGCTATAGAGAAGAGAGGGAACGCCTGAGTGTCGTATCTTAGCGCGACATACGATCACTCTGGCGGTCCACTCAGGAGTCGACCGGGAATTTGCTTAAAGCATTCCCCGATGAACTGGTTGTGTATCTGCTATTTCCGCAAGTTCGCCGAGTACAGTGCATCGACTTTACTCAGATAGGCCTCGGGATCAGCGGTGATCTTTTTGGTGCAGGGGGGGCAGCAAACATAAACTATCCGTCCATCCACAATGGTCCATTTCGGTTTTTGTGGCAGCTGCTTTTTCATCACCGGACATTTGCCTTGCGCTTTGGCATAGTTGGCGTGAATGGTCGACCAGTGCTGCGGGTTAATCTTGCTGTTTAAACAGCCTTTGCAACACAGATAGACCGACTCTTTGCCGACTTTGACTTTGATCGGCTTCCCGTGATCACCCAGCTTCTGTCCTGAGACGGGGCAGATCTGCTGCGCTGCTATGCGTAACTGATCGCGCTGGTTCCCTTCTGCTTGTGGTTGCTGCGCTTCCACTAACTGTTGCACACCCAATCCGGTAATAGTAACCAGCGACAATGCCAGGATCATTTTGAACGATTTCATCATATTTCTCCTTCTAAAAAAGTCGTTCTGATCCCGCTCAGGAGGCGGGACCGCTTAAGGCTGGATCGAATTTCGAATTCTGAGATCCAGTTTGAGGTAGTTCGTGGTTCAGGGCCTGACTTGACAGGCCCGCATTCATTTTGAATTCCAGGTATGCACAATAAATGGCGGGGACAATGAAGGTGGTAAAGGGTTCGACCAGCATGCCTCCCAGAACGGGAAGTGCCATGGCCCGGGCCACGTCGGCTCCGCGACCGTGTGACATCAGTACCGGCAACAAGGCGAAGATCGTGGTCAGGGTGGTCATCACACAGGGGCGAATGCGTTTCAGCCCGGCCGTGTAGATCGCCTCGCGTAAATCGGCGATGTCCTTGACTGGTTGGCGTTTCAGCGTCTGCTGGATGTAGGTGGCCATCACCACGCCATCGTCGACTGCGATGCCGAACAGGGCGATAAAGCCGACCCATACCGCGGTATTCATATCCACGCCCATCCAGGCGACCGCGATCATCCCGCCGGCAAACGCGACGGGAATCCCGGAGAAGACAATCGCCGAGATGGCAAAATCCTGGAAACCGAGATAGATAATCAGCAGATTCACCAGCAGCACCGTGGGAATGATCCACATCAGCCGCTGGTTGGCTTCGATCTGATTCTGGAAAGACCCCACGGCCTGCAGTTCAAAATTCCCCCTGGGAAAGGTCAGGGAGCCATCTTCCCGGGCTGTTCGCAGATCGGTCATGACCTGCTCCACGGTCTCCAGGTCGCCGGATGCGCCGGACGGAGAAAATGCAACATGGGCGACAAGCCGGGCATCTTCACTGTTGATCGCCCCCGGACCCCAGGTGGTGGTGACGTCTGCCAGCCGTTCCAGGGGGACAATGTCTCCGCCGTGAGTGACCACGGAGACCTTCCGCAGGTCTTTCAGGTCCTTACGGACGCTGCGTTCGAAACGGACCTGAATGGGATAGCGTTCGCGGCCTTCCACGGTCGTGGTCACATCGAGGCCCCCCAGACCGGCTGAGACGATCTGGTTGACCATCATCGTGGTCATGCCGTAGCGGGCGGCTTCTTCCCGGTCGACTTCGAACTCATAATAGGGTTTGCCCATCACGATATCAGGATTGACGGTGCCCGCATTTACATAGCGGTTCTGCTTGAGGCGTTCTGCCACTGCCAGCGAGGCTTTGGACAGGCCTTCCAGGTCATCGCCGTAGACCCGGATCGCCATTGAGGCCTTAATCCCGCTCTGCAGCATCACTACGCGGCCTTCGATGGGTTGCAGGGGTGATGCAGGCGTGACTCCCGGCAGCGTCGCTACGCTGTTGATTTCGTCCCAGATCTTGCGGGCCGTCATCCCCTCCCGCCATTTGTCGCGGGGTTTGAGCATCACGTAGGTTTCGACCATGGCCGCGGGGGCAGGGTCGAGCGCGGACTCCACACGGCCAATTTTTCCCAGTACGTGTTCGACTTCCGGAATCCCTTTGATCAGCGTATCCTGGGCCTGCAGGATCTCCATTGCCTGGGAGAAGCTGGCAGCTGGGTAGAGACTGGGCATATAGAACCAGCTGCCTTCGTCCAGGGCGATCCAGTCGTCCGATTTCAGTCCGGTGAAGACGTGCTTGGCATCCACGTAGCCGGGAACCTGATTCAGATCCGCACCGAGCAGTGAGACTACTTTCTCGACGGGCTTTAACACGGTCGGCAAGCCAACCCAGGCACCGGCCCCCAGCACGACAATCATGGCGGGAAAGGAGAGCATCAGCAGTTTGTGCTTTAATGCCATTTTTAACCGACCCGCATACAGAAACCGCACGAAACGACTGGCGGGATTCTCTTCCATGGAGCGGATCTTCTCGCTGGTGACCCACCAGCCCAGCAGGAAGCCGGCGACCGCAGCAAACAGCGTGGCTGCAGCCAGGGTGAGCAGCGATCCCTCGGCGATATAATCTCCCCAGACAAACCAGCAGAGCGCAGCCGTGAGACAACCCACTGCAGCGCCGCTGGCCAGTTGCCCCCAGCGGGAGAGCTGCGTACTGCGGAGAAAGATTCGACAGAGCATCGGCAGGATGACGACAGCAACGATCAGACTGGAGATCAGAGCGAAGGACTTGGTCCAGGCCAGCGGCGTGAACAGCCTGTGATCCCGGCCGGTCAGGAAAAAGACCGGGAGAAAGCTGATAATCGTCGTACTGACGGCAGTAATCACGGCGGGGATCACTTCGGCTGCCGAATCGCGAATGACCGTCAGACGCTGTTGTGGGCCGCCCGGAGTACCACTGGCCTCCCATTCGGCCAGGCTGCCATAGATGTTCTCCAGAATGATAATTCCCATGTCGACCATGGTGCCGATGGCAATCGCGATGCCCGCCAGGGACATGATGTTGGCATCGACGCCGAATGTCTTCATGGCGATAAACGACATCAACACTGCCATGGGGAGTGTGATGGCAATGATGATACTGGCGCGGATGTGTAACAGGAACAGCACCATGACCGCAACGGTGATGATGGTTTCCTGTATCAGGGCTTCGGTGAGGGTGGAGACGGTCTCATCGATCAGCAGGCTCCGGTCATAGATTCCCTGGATTTTGATGCCGCCCAGTTCCGATTCCAGCGAAGCGATTTTGGCCTGCACGCGTTCGATCACTTTACGGGGATTTTCGCCATAACGCATCACGACCACACCCCCGACCGCCTCCTGTCCATTCAGATCAAGGGCACCACGACGGAAAGCGGGACCGGTCTGGACCTGAGCCACATCGCTGACGCGGATCGGTACCCCTTTGCTGGTGGTAATCACCGTATTGTTGATCTGCTCGATGGTTTCCTGTTCCGTCTTGTCCGCTCCGATGAATCCTTTGCCGCGGACGATGAATTCCATCCCGCTGGTCTCGACGGTCTTGGCACCAACATCGATATTGGCGGCTTTCACCGAGTCAATCACCTGGCTGAGCGGAATGTTATGATAGCGTAGCTCGTCGGGGTCGACTTCGACCTGGTACTGTTTGACGTAGCCGCCGATCGAGGCGACCTCGGCAACACCATCCACGGACTGCAGAGCGTACTTGATGAAGAAGTCCTGCTTTGAGCGCAGTTCCGCCAGGTCCATGCCGGCCGGCGGTTCGAGCACATAGTAATAGATCTGGCCCAGGGCAGTGGCATCGGGGGCGAGTGTCGGGACCACGCCTTCCGGCAGCGAGCCTGTGACGGTCGTGAGCTGTTCGACCACGCGGGAGCGGGCCCAGTAGAAGTCGACGTCATCGTCAAACGTGACCTGCACGAAACTGAAGCCAAACATGCTTTTGCCGCGGACACTGCGGGAGCCCGGCACTGCCTGCAGCGCGATCGAGAGCGGATAGGTAATCTGGTCTTCCACATCCTTGGGAGAGCGTCCCGTCCACTCGGCCAGCACGATCACCTGGTTCTCGCCCACATTGGGGATGGCATCAATGGGAACTTTCTGTGCCGAATACCAGCCCCAGCCGATCAGGCCGACCGACAGCAGGACGATCAGGAGTCGCTGACGAAGACAGAAATCGAGGATACTGCGGATCATTGACGGACCTCCTGTTTCGCTCCGGTAGCCGTCAGGGGCAGTCTGGGGGCCTGTGGAAGCGGTTCAGGCTCCATCTCTAGCGGCACGTCCAGCGGGGGCAGGCTGTCATCCGGCTCAATCATCAGAGGGGATTCAATTGACGGCAGTTCCATGGCGGGCAAGTCTTGATCCTGTTGGCCCGAACTGTCAGCCGTTTTGAGTTTTTCCAGGTACTGCTTCGGGTGTTCCAGCAGACTTTCCCGACAGCCTTCACAGCAGATGAAAACCATTTCTCCATTGAGGTCGACTTTGGCAGGGGCCCCCATCGATCCCAGAGACATCATCGTGACAGGACAGATCCGTTGCTGTTCTGCCCGACTGCGATCCGCAGGAGGGAGCTTCGAAAGAGCCGCCAGAATCGTTTCTGATTTTTCCTGATCCGGCAGAGGTTCCGCACGGGTCGGATCGATGAGCGACGGATTGCCTGCCAGCTGCATCTGTGAATCGATCAGGAAGTTGCCGCGGGTCGCGACCTGCTCTCCCTGCTTGACTCCTTTCAGGATCACGATCTGGTCGCCGCAGGTCGGTCCCAGAACCACATTACGTATTTCAAAGCGTCCCGGTTCGGTTTCGACATAGAGCACACTATGCTGTCCCGCCATCAGGACGGCATCGCGAGGTACCGTGAGTGCTTCACTTTCCGCGATTGACTGTGAGACATAACCGTATTGTGAGGTGGGAACCAGGGCTTGCCCGGTGACAGGACACTTGCCCGGTTCTTTGGCGATGACGTGCGGGTGCCGGGGGCAGATCCAGCAGTCTGCCAGTTCGGGATCATAAACGCCTCCGGATTTTCCCTTACTTCCCGCAGGAACGGAGATGGTCGCACGGGCGTAATCTCCCACACGCAGCGCTCCCTCCGGGTTAGGCATTACGATTCGTACGCCGACCGTGCGTGTCTGGGGATCAACGTGAGGATCGATAAAGGCCACACGGCCGGTAAAGGTCTGATCGGGCTGCGACTGAACGGTCGCTTCAACTTTCTGTCCATAGCGAATCGTGGCGGCATCTTCCGGGAACAGTTCGAGCATCAACCATAATTGAGAAAGATCAGCCAACTGATAGATGACCTGTCCCTCCTTGACATACTGTCCTTCTACCGCAGGCTTTTTGATGACCGTCCCACTGATGGGGGCACATAAATGCATCCGGCTGTTGGCCTTGCCCGTTTTTTCGATTTCTTCGATCTGGGGCAGCGTCATACCCAGTTCGACTAATCTCTGTTTCGAACTCTGATAGAGGTTTTCGTTGGTCTGGATCACCCGTTTCAGTGTGGCAGAGCGACTGTTCTCTAAGGCCTTTTTGGCCAGCAGCAGTTCGACCTGACTCGAATAAAGCAGGGGGGAGTAAAGATAAGCCAGTCGGTCTCCCTGTTTGACTTCGACACCCGTAAAATCGGCATAGAGCCGTTCGATGCGACCGTCCACATATGCAGACAGGGTCTTGAGGTTCCCTTCGTCATAGCTTAATTCGCCCACGGCCTGGATCGTGTGGCTCAGGGGCATCGATTCGACCGAGGTGGTCTGAATGTTGGCAATCCTGCGGGCCGCCGGATCGATACGGACCGCATTAGGATCTGATTTCGATCCATCCGAGGTGGCCGGCACCAGTTCCATGGCACAGACCGGGCACCGTCCCGGCTCGGTCTGAGGGGGCGTGCACATCATCGGGCAGATATATTTCACGACTTTGCTGAGGGGCGATTCATGACTGTGCCCACCTCCGCCGGCTGTGATGAAGCCCATGCGCTGCGCCACGCCCAGACCGGCGATCAGTACAGCCCCGCACAGCAGAAACAGGAACGGCTGCACCAGCAGTCGAATCCACCAGCGGCGGACATTCTGTTTTTTCTGTGAAGACGCCTCATCCCGGGCGCAGATCTCACTTTGATTCAAATTATTCATAACAACCTCTACGGAATCGTGTCAGACAACGGTTATTTTCAGGGAAAATAGGGTCTGGCTGTTTTACTTGAATCAGGAAATGAGACACGAAGTGGGAGTCAAAACCCGGGATGTCTCAAAACATCCATCAAACAGGGAAAACAGCGCGCACTGAGACAGCAGAGGTGAGATCAGATCAACCAGCTACAGAGGACTTCCTGCTGGTGAAGCGTGGGCTGAAATGAGGATTGAGGTGTGTCGAACGCCATGCCTGACTGCAACTGCTGTGTGCAGACGACATAGGTGATCACCTGAGTGGCTGCCAGCCGGGATACTTCGCGTTCCTGGGAAGAGCGGTTTTCATCGGGGGTAACAGGCAGCTCCTGTTCGACCGAACATCGGCACCGCAGTTGATGGGAAGTTTCAGAACAGCAGCTCTGATCTGTATCCATCGAAGGCGAGCAGCAGCAGGCTTCAGTTGAACAACGATGACCGGCCTGTGCGAATGGCACAACTCCCCCGAGGAGGGTGGCTGCCACGAGCATCCAGGAGATCAAAGATTGTGTTAACGTCTGAAACATTGCTACACCGGTCAAAAAGGAAAGTCTCATTTGTTTTAAGGCCCAGACTTACAACAGTCAAGTCTGAATTCTGTTCACGCTGATGGGGTGTTTCTCACCTGCTGCCAGTCTGCTGAAGAAGGAGACCCGATTTCCTGAGGGATGTGGTCAGAATCAGAAATCTGAACACGGTCAATATATCGGGAAATCAGCAGACTCTGCAGCGCGTAAAGATGCTGTCTGAGCAGCTTTATAGCGTGAAACGACAAAGAGATACGCAGCGGTCGAGGGCTGCCTGTGGTGCAGCATTAAAGTGCGTTTTTCCTGCTGTTTGTGACAGATTGTCGATCGTCACCACGAAAACGACTTCCGGGAAATCGACCAGCTTTTCTGCAGGACTATTTTCGACGGGAGCAGGAGCAAGAGGGCTGACAGGTTGGTGATGAGAACCACAATGACAGTCGGTACCACAAGAGCAGGTGCCAGATTCGACAGCCTGAATTTCGCTGGAACAGGTAATGTCAGAGGGCCGTGATTCGAGAGTCGGAGCCGATATCGATGGGAGCTCAGCATCGTCACTGCAATGGCAGACAGCGGCCCCCGTGCAACAGCACCGAGTCGTCTGACTGTCTGTCGATGATCCCTGCTCGGAACAGCACTCAGTGTCAGTTTGAGACTGACCAGGGCAGCAGTGACAGGATGCGGCAGGCAGACCTTGCAGTGGAACTGTCAAAGCAGCCAGGCAAACCATGATTCGAGTTGTGATTGTTTTTGACATCCACATGACTGAAATCTTTCTCCCCCTTCTGTCTTAATCTCAGCGAAGAGGTTTCTATCTGTATTAATCGGACAGAAACCGAATTGATCTGGAGACGAACTCGCGGGAAATCGTCTTCGCCTCAAGATGTGTTGCAAGTCTCTGAAATCAAGAGCTTTGGGAAAGCTGAGGGAGTATCTTTTTAATCAGAGATCAGGTCAAGAGAGGTTCGCCCGACTGGTCTACTGATGCCTGAACTCATTTTATTTCAGGGACTTCAGTCATCAGGTAGAATGATCCATTGTCAGGGAGGGCCGTATTTCAAGTATCACCTCTCGATTGTGCCAAAACGACAATGCTGCGCTGATTGACCCTGTAGTGATTATGAGTCAGCGGGATTTGAATATCAGGCACTAATAAATCCATGGGACTGGGCAGGGAAGTATCGACAACCCGTTTCCATGTCTTATCTGCTTGTGCATGGATTGAGAACTGTACGGGCCTTGTCGAGCCATTGATCATCACGTAAAGGTCGCGGGTTTCTGGCGAAGGATCGTGCAGGTGATATGCCAGGCATTGAGAATCGGCGGACAGATCGACCTCCGGTTGTTCTGCCCCGTACCACTGAATCTTCTCCCGCCAGAAAGTCGAACTCCCCAGCATTCCATGAGATTTGCGAAACGCGATCATTTTTTTGAAAAAGCGGAAGACTTCTTCATGTTGCGTCAGCCGGTCCCAGTCGAGCCAGCTGGTTTCGTTGTCCTGGTTGAAAGGGTTGTTGTTTCCTCCCTGAGTCTGCATAAACTCATCTCCCATGCGGAACATGGGGCTGCCATTTGACAGCATCAGCAGACAGCAGAAGTTTTTCACCTGTCGTTTGCGTAAATCAGCGACTTCCTGCGGCAACTGGTCATTTCCTTCCCAGCCACAGTTCCAGCTGAAATCGTCCGGGCCATCCAGATTATCTAAGCCATTCGCTGTATTGTGCTTCCTGTTGTATGCTGTGAGGTCATACATCGTAAAACCGTCATGCGATGTGATAAAGTTGACACTCTGGAACGGGCGAAATGCATGATAGGTGTCATCCGGAAAGAGATCGTTACTGCCATACAGACGCGTCATCAGTTGGGAAATCAGCCCCCGATCGCCCCTGACAAACTGTTGCAGCGTGTCCCGAAACTGGCCGTTCCACTGCATCCAGGTACGACCGGGAAAAGACTTGCCTAGCTGGTACAGGCCCGAGGCGTCCCACGGCTCTGCAATTAGACGGACATGAGCCAGATCCGGATCGGCGGCAATCTGATTAAATAAAGGTGGCTGGTTGAGATTCACAGCCCCATCTCCGCCGCGAGAAAAGACGGAAGCCAGGTCGAACCGAAACCCGTCCACATGCATCTCTTTGGCCCAGTAGCGTAAGCTGTCCAGGATGAGGCGGCGGACAGTCGGAGCAGAAGTGTTGAGTGTGTTTCCTGTGCCACTGAAGTTGGCATAGGGGGCACTCGGATCGCCAGACGGAACATAGTAGGTGGCATTGTCGATTCCACGATAACAGTATGTCGGGCCCCGCTGGTCTCCCTCTCCTGTATGGTTATAAACCACATCCAGAATCACCTCGATCCCGGCACTATGCAGTTCGCGGACCATTTCCCGAAACTGGCTATGCTGCTCACACGAAGACAGGTTCGTTGAATATTGATTATGAGGAGCGAAAAAATTCAGGGGCATGTAGCCCCAGTAGTTTTCGTCAAACGGGTCAAATTGAAAGACGGGCATCAATTCGACCGCTGTGACACCCAGTTCTTTGAGATAAGGGATCTTTTCAACGACACCGGCAAATGTGCCTCGTTTGTCATCGTCGATTCCTGAACTCGGATGTTGTGTGAATCCACGTACGTGCATCTCGTAGATGATCAGATCAGTACCGTGGCACACGCGAAGTTCGTCTTTCCAGTCAAACGGGCACCGGCAGATGTCCAGACGACCCAGAGGAGGATGAGGGATTTCTGAGTGATCTCGATCCGGTGTTATTGTGGGAAAGAATATGCTGCGCGCGTACGGATCGACCAGAATTTTAGCGGGATCGTACACATGCCAGTTGCCGGTCGCATGCTCGGCGGGGCCATCGATTTTGTAGGCATAATATACGGCTCCATCGGCCTCCGTGAGCGGTACGCGGCAATGCCACACGGAGCCCGATTTGTTTTTGAGCGGATCGAGTTCCAGGCAACAGGCTGGAGTCTCCAATTCCTGTTCTCGAAAGAGCAATAAAGTCACCCTGGACGCATTCACGGCATCAATGGCAAAATTATAAGCCTGTTCCGTATTTAACCAGCTGACCCCCAGGGGGGCAGGGGTACCTTCAAATCGTTCCCATTCCGGTCCCTGGTGCAACTGATCGGCAGGTGTTTCACTCTCAACCAGAGTCCCGCAGTGCTGGCAGATATTCTGAACGGTGTTTCGCAGCATTATTCATCCTTTTAATCAACTCGTTTTCTGGGCCACTGAAGCGAGCTGTTCAATCTGGCTGCCTCATCCCTGGTTTCCAGTGAAAGGCTGTTAATATTCAAAGCGGGCTCAAAACCGTTGTCAGTCGTAATAGACCTTGAGCACGTACTGCTGCACCATCCGCTGAATATTGAAATACGACGCATTCAGTGAAATCGAGTGGGCCATGATTTTCAGCCAGGCATCTCTCTGCTTCATCAGAAGTCTAACTGATCGGTTTTTCGCAAGGACAAATGCAACTGCCCGACACTGAAGCTCCCGCATGGGGGGGGCGGAGCAGGGTGCTGCAACTCGAACCTGAACGAGAGTGACAGGAGACCGTTATTGCTGTTTTTTTGAATCACCCGTTTCAGGAAGCAATGAGCAAACCTGATAAGCTCTTCTCTTCATTTAGATGCCTGAATCATCGAATTCTTCACGAAAAATAAGAATTATATCATACTGCTGATGTTCTAAAGGTCTTGCACCAACACTCAGGTTGAGGGGATTGCACCAGCGGGCTTGTTCCATTATGACTCTGGATATTCTGCTGCCATGGACTCGTTTTCCAACTACTGTATTTTTACCGTCACATTCTCTATTCTGTAGCTTTACTGAAAAAAAACGAATTATTATTGAGTTTCTGTGAAGAAATCCTGCAACCGTGTCATCTAAACGAGCAACAACCCGACAAAACGCTGCTTTGCAGGCTCTGGTCGATGCCGAAACCATCGAAGGGTGCCAGGCAGGCGAGAGTCATGCGCAAGAGCGTCTTTACGGGTTATGCCATGCCCGGATTTATCACGTGATGGTTCGGATGGTTGGCTTGCAGGATGCTGCTGATTTAACTCAGCAGATATTTCTGCAGGCATTTCGTAAGATCGATCAATATGCGGGCCAATCGAAATTTGAAACCTGGTTTTATCGACTGGCAATCAATGAGGCTCTTCAGCACCTGCGGAAAAAACGCCGCCGGTCGCACCTGTCATTTACACAAGAACCCATGAGTCAGAATCAGCCAGAGCAGAATCGCAGAGAAATGAAAGAACTCCTGGAAGAGGCTCTGTCTCGACTGGATCCGGAGGTGCTTTCCGTTTTCATACTGCATGAAGTGGAAAAACTGACATATCGTGAAATTGCTGAGGTAAAGAATATCGCAGAAGGAACTGTAGGCTCGCGAATGAATCGTGCTCGGCGGGAGTTGAAACAGCACCTGACTGATCTGGGGTGGGAGCCATAACATGAATTGTCCCGAAGTCCAGGAATTACTTTCCGCTTATTATGATGGCGAACTGGATGAAGCCCGGTCATCCGCGGTCGCGGCGCATATTGAAACGTGCGCTGAGTGCAAAGCAGAACTGGATGTATTTGCAAAGCTGACACAGTTGACGGAATCCCTCGATGCCCCAGCCCCCTCTGATCAGATCTGGAATCAAATACAGCAACATCTGCATGATTCGCCCACCATGGATCAAAGAGGAAATGACAATCATCACGCGACTGGACGTCGCAATTTCTTCAAATGGGTGTGGTTGACTTTAGCGGCAGTTTTTCTGGTAGCCGTCGGTACTGGCTGGTGGTTCTTTCAGTCAGGGCGAGAAGTCCAGGAGCATCAACATAACCATCAACAGTTTACCGCTGAGTTTGGACAATATCTCGATCTATTTACCCAAGATCCCAGTGCCGCCCAGCAATTCCTGCTGGCGAAGTATCAAAATCAGCCCTTACAGGAGGGGCAGATTCGAGAGAAAACTGGTTATAAGCCATTCATTAGCAAAGGGTTGCCTGCAGATTATAGACTTGAATCCGCCCATCTGTTTAAGATGCCCTGTTGTACCTGCGTGCAAGCCGTTTGTAAAAGAAACGATGGTAGCACGCTGGCAATTTTTGAGCACGATAAGGAAGAGACCAGCGAATGGTTCGGAGATCGGCCCAATGTTTGTATTGCCTGTAAGGACAGAAAGTGTTGTCTGGTGGAATTCGATCAGCAGATTGCTGCCAGCTGGAAACGGGGTTCTCATTACATCACATTGATTGGTGTTAGAGATTTGGATGAAGTGGATCGATTCGTGACCTGGTCGAATAGACATCAGCCGACAGCCACGAATTGAGTTTTCAGGAAAGTTACGATTTCCGATAGAGGCCGAAAATGAAATCACCTTTTCAATCTGACCGGTTACGTCACTTCTACAAACGAAATGCCGGGAAAATCTGGGTTTTGCAAACGGCCTTTTTGATATTGATCGGCTTCAGTATTGCCTGGTCAATGAAGGCCCCCTCTTCGGAGTCGGATCAACCTCCGAAGGAAACCGCGCATGCAGGGCATGCAAAAGCACCGCAGATCTGGACCTGCTCCATGCATCCCCAGATTCGCCGAAACGCACCTGGCAAATGCCCGATTTGTGGTATGGAACTGGTTCCTGTGGGGCCGACGCCGGAGGGAATGCGTACGATTCAGATCAGTGAGACTGCCCGTAATCTGCTGCGAATTGAAACCACGCCTGTGGAGCGGCGTGAAGTCACAGCAAAGATTCGCATGGTGGGGAAAGTCGAGTACGACGAAACAAAGCTGGCACATATCACGGCCTGGGTTTCAGGACGTCTGGATCGACTGTACGTCGATTTTACCGGCGTCGAGGTTAAAAAAGGCGAACATCTGGTCTATATCTACAGTGAAGAGTTGTATGCTGCCCAGGAAGAGTTGATTCAGGCACTGAAATACAAAAAAGAAGGTCCTGCGAAAACGACCAGGCTGGTGCAACCGATCGATCTCGTTGCATCTGCCCGTGAAAAGCTCAGACTGCTGGGACTGACTGCAGAGCAGATTCAGGAAATAGAAAAGCGGGGCACTCCCTCAGAACATCTCACGATTTACTCACCGATCGGCGGCATCGTGATT
Organism: Gimesia sp.; assembly: GCF_040219335.1. Lineage (NCBI taxonomy): Bacteria > Pseudomonadati > Planctomycetota > Planctomycetia > Planctomycetales > Planctomycetaceae > Gimesia > Gimesia sp. Next base: position 107,717 of record NZ_JAVJSQ010000025.1, read on the forward strand.
AAAAAACTGAAAGAAGAAGGGGACCGCGTCCGCACCGGGGATCGAATTTATACTGTAGCCGATCTCAATCTGGTTTGGGTCAAGTTAGATGCCTACGAATCTGACCTGATCTGGCTGCATTATGGACAAAAAGTGAAATTCAAAACCGAAGCCTATCCGGGGGAGACATTCACGGGGCGGATTGCCTTCATTGATCCTGTCCTGAATGAGTCAACACGCACGGTCAAAGTCAGAGTGAATGTGCCAAATAAAGATGGCAAGCTGAAACCGGAAATGTTTGTCAGCGCCGTGGTGGAATCACAGGTGGCAACGGGAGGCCGTGTCCTCGATGAAGAACTGATGGGGAAATGGATCAGTCCCATGCATCCGGAAATTATTAAGGATCATCCCGGGGTCTGTGATATCTGTGGAATGCCACTGGTTCGCGCTGAGACGCTGGGAGACGTTATCACACCAGAGGAAAAAAAAGACAAACCATTGGTGATTCCTGTATCAGCAGCTCTGGTTACGGGGACAAGAGCGATTGTTTATGTCGAAGTTCCTACAGCCAGCAAGCCGACCTATGAAGGGCGGGAAATCGTTCTGGGCCCGCGTGCTGGAAATTATTACATTGTCAGGAATGGTTTGAGAGAAGGTGAACTTGTCGTCACGAATGGCAACTTCCAGTTGGATAGTGCTCTGCAGATCTCTGCTAAACCGTCCATGATGACACCCGAAGGCGGCGGTGGAGGAGGACATCACCACGGCGGCAGCAGTTCCAGCAACAAAAAGATGGAACAGAAACAGTCGCAGTCACAGACAATGTCTCTGCCACCCCAGTTTCAGCAACAACTCAGCAGAGTACTTCAAGCCTCCGATGCCGTTACTGCGGCCATTGAAAAATCGGAACTGACTCAAGTGCGTGCGGCATTCGAGCAACTGGGACAGGCCCTGCAGCAGACAGATACCAAACTACTGACGGGACATGCCGCTATGCTGTGGGGGGAATTTTCCATGTTGCTGTCAAATGACGCGGTTGAAGGCGGCGATGTTCTATCGCTGGAAGAGGCAGATCAGGTCTATGCCAAACTGAAACGGCATATACAACGTGTGCGTGCCCAGTTTGGAATGAATCATACAAATCACGAAAACAGCGCTAAGGACATTGAAGTACCTGCTGAATTTCAGACTGAATTAGCACCGTTACTGAGCTTTTATTTTACCCTCTCAGATTTTCTGGCATCCGATCAGGAACAGAAAGCACTTGGGGCTGGTTCGAAGTTGAAGCAGATACTCGGTTCGATTCAGAGTTCCGCTTTGCAGGGAGATGCTCTGAGATACTGGAATCAGGAAGCTGCCAATCTCGCCGGGATTGCCGATCAGTTTAAGCTGGCAAAGGACCTGAAGTCGCTGCGCAAGTCCTTCGCATTGCTTTCCCAGGAAATCCTGGTGCTGGTGAAGACTTTTGATCTTGCCCGCCAGCCGCCCCTGTATGAACTGCATTGTCCGATGGCCTTTCAGGGGCGGGGAGCGATCTGGTTGCAGCGCGATACTGAGGTCAAAAATCCATATTTTGGGACGTCGATGCTAAAGTGTGCGGATCGAGTGGTCCCGATCGCTAGAGAGCAACTTCAGGAAAAACCAATCGAACACAAGGGACATGACCATCAGTAAATATTGTTGGCAAACATGGTCTCTCCGTTTCGACAGGAAAACAGATGGTGACTGAATCCGAAAATGTAAACTTGAACCAGGATGAACCGAAATCGATTCTCGAAAAGGTCATCTGGTTCAGTCTGAACAACAAGCTGGTAGTCAGCTTACTGGTCATCGCGATTCTTGGCTGGGGCGCGTTGGTTGCCCCCTTCGACTGGGATCTGGGGGGACTGCCGAGAAGTCCTGTCCCCGTGGATGCCATCCCTGATATTGGTGAGAACCAGCAGATTGTTTTCAGTCAATGGATGGGCAGGTCGCCCCAGGATGTGGAAGACCAGATTGGATATCCCCTCACGGTGGCACTGCTCGGGATTCCCGAAGTCAAAACCATCCGCAGTTACTCGATGTTTGGTTTTTCAACGATCTACGTGATTTTTAATGAGAAGGCGGAATTCTACTGGTCTCGCTCCCGCGTGCTGGAAAAACTGAACAGTTTGCCTCCGGATACTCTCCCGGAGGGCGTTCAACCGACACTGGGGCCTGATGCCACCGCCCTGGGACAGATCTTCTGGTATACGCTCGAAGGCCATGATCCGGATGGCAATGTCGTTGGAGGGTGGGATCTGCGCGAGCTGCGTACGGCACAGGACTGGTATGTGCGTTACGCTCTGGCTTCGGCGGAAGGGATCAGCGAAGTTGCTTCGATCGGTGGTTTCGTTCAGGAATACCAGATCGACGTTGACCCCGATGCAATGCGGGCAAACAAGGTGAGCCTGGAACAGGTTTTTAATGCCGTACGCATGTCAAATGTGGACGTGGGGGCGCGTACTATTGAATTAAACAAGGCAGAATATGTCATCCGCGGTCTGGGATTTGTCGAAAATATTGGCGACCTTGAGAAGACGGTCCTGAAGGTCAGCGACAACGTACCCATCACTGTCAAGGATGTCGCTACCGTCTCACTGGGGCCCGCTCTCAGACGTGGCGCGCTGGACAAAGAGGGTGCAGAAGCCGTAGGGGGAGTTTGCGTCGTTCGGTATGGATACAATCCGCTTGAAGCAATCAAAAATGTGAAAGAAAAAGTTGCGGAAGTATCTGTGGGGCTCCCGAGCAAGGTTTTAATTGACTTCAAGAAGATAACTCCTGACAAGATTACAGAGTATGCCCGACAGCATCACTTTGATGCCTATCAAAACGATCAGTTGAATGATAAAGCCTGGGTTCAGCATTTAAGGTCCCTGGAACGCAGTGAGTGGCCAGAGTGGGCTACCATCAGCCAGATTACGGTCGTTCCGTTTTATGACCGTACAGGGTTAATTTATGAAACGCTGGGGACCCTGAACACCGCACTCACTGAGGAAATCCTGGTCACGATCATCGTCATTCTGATCAGTGTGATGCATTTGCGGAGTTCAGTTTTAATCAGTGCCCTGTTACCACTGGCTGTGCTCATGTGCTTTATTGCCATGAAAACACTGGGGGTCGATGCAAATATTGTTGCCCTGTCCGGCATCGCCATCGCCATAGGTACAATGGTCGATATGGGGATCATTCTCTGTGAAAATATCCTGAAACAACTGGATGAAGCTGGTCCGGATGCTGACCGTCTGAAAGTGATTTACAATGCTACCCGCGAAGTCGCCAGTGCTGTCCTCACTGCTGTGTCTACTACCGTTATCAGCTTTCTGCCCGTATTTACCATGATTGGGGCTGAAGGTAAGCTATTTAAGCCGCTCGCATTTACGAAAACCTTTGCCTTGATTTCCTCCGTCATTGTCGCACTGACGATTATTCCTCCCGCTGCCCATATTCTGTTTAGAGGAAAAGTTCACTCAACCTCAATCAAGCGTTTTCTTCCCTGGAGCCTGGTTATTCTTGGCATGCTGATTGTTCTGCTGGCTATCCTGAATATGCTCCCTATGGAAAATACTGGTTTCATCGGACGTTTCTCACTTCCCTGGTGGGTTGGAGCAATCGTACTGGGGCTGGGGGTGTACAATTTAATGGAACACCGAATTCCCGAACGCCTGCGCCAATTTGGGCCCCTGGCCGCAAACTACCTGGCCGTACTGGTGGTCGGCTTGATTCTAACCGAACACTGGCTCCCCCTGGGACCAGATAAAGGTTTTAGTCAAAATCTGATGTTCGTGACGCTGTTAATTGGTGGACTGCTGGCCTTCTTTCAATTCTTCCAGCGCGTCTTATATGAACCGCTGCTCCGCTGGTGTCTGAAAAACAAACTGCTCTTTCTTTCCATTCCAACACTGATCCTGTTTCTGGGCGGTTGTGCCTGGTTGGGCTTTGACCGTGTGTTCGGATTCGTTCCTGAACCAGTTCGTAACACAGCTCCGTGGAAAAGTATGGCAGCGACATTTCCGGGATTAGGTAAAGAGTTTATGCCACCATTAGATGAAGGCTCTTTCCTGTATATGCCAACAACGATGCCTCATGCCTCTATTGGCGAATCAATGGATGTACTGCAGCTGCAGGATAAACTGTTGATTTCTATCCCCGAAGTGGAATCGGTTGTGGGGAAGGTCGGTCGAGTAGACAGTCCTCTCGATCCCGCTCCGATTTCCATGATTGAAACCATCATTACATACAAGACTGAGTATAAATCGGATCAACAGGGGCATCGTATCAAGTATCGATATGATCCAGTCAAAAATGAATTTGTCCGAGATAAAAATGGAAAGCTGATCGAAGATTCTGGTGGGCGTCCTTATCGTCAGTGGCGAGAACATATAAAGTCACCGAATGATATCTGGAAGGAAATCACCGACGCTGCCAGTTTGCCTGGGGCAACATCAGCTCCTAAACTGCAACCCATTGCCGCGCGGATTGTCATGCTGCAAAGTGGTATGCGTGCCCCGATGGGACTCAAGATCAAAGGTCCCGATTTACAAACGATTGAACGCGTGGCTCTGGATATTGAACGACTGCTCAAACAGGTTCCTTCAGTAGAAGAGTCTGCTGTGATTGCTGATCGTATTGTCGGAAAACCATATCTGGAGATCGACATCGATCGCGATGCGATTAAGAGATATGGATTACATATCCGCTCTGTTCAGGATGTGATTGAGGTCGCTATAGGCGGTAGGAGGATTACGACAACAGTCGAAGGCCGTGAACGCTACCCGGTCCGTGTGCGTTATGCCCGTGAATTGCGGGATGAAATTGAAACATTGGGCCGTATTCTGGTTCCCACACCCACTGGCGCGCAGATCCCACTCGAGCAACTCGCCGAAATACGCTATACCCGTGGACCTCAGGTGATTAAAAGCGAAGACACTTTCCTTTTGGGCTATGTCTTGTTCGACATGAAACCGGGGAATGCCGAAGTCGATGTTGTGGAAGACTGCCAGCGATTCCTGAAACAAAAAATACAAACCGGAGAATTGGTTCTCCCGCCAGGTGTGAGTTACAGCTTTGCCGGCAGTTATGAGAATCAGATCCGCTCACAGAAGACTTTGATGATAGTACTGCCCTTGGCGCTGTTCGTGATTTTCCTGATCTTATACTTCCAGTTCAGTTCGGTCATCACGACCTCGCTGGTCTTCAGTGGGATTTTGATCGCCTGGTCGGGGGGCTTCATCATGCTCTGGCTATATGGACAACCCTGGTTTTTGGATTTTCAACTGTTCGATACCAGTATGCGCTCTCTGTTCCAGGTGCATCAAATCAATCTGAGCGTTGCTGTCTGGGTCGGATTCCTGGCCCTGTTCGGGATTGCCACTGATGATGGCGTCGTCATTACCACTTACCTCGACCAGAGTTTTCGTAAACGCAGGATCGGTTCTGCCAGGGAAGCGCGAGATGCCACTCTGGCTGCAGGCTTAAGGCGTGCCAGGCCCTGCTTAATGACCACGGCCACAACCATTCTGGCTCTGATTCCTGTCCTGACATCCACGGGGCGGGGCTCTGACATCATGGTCCCCATGGCGATCCCCAGTTTCGGGGGCATGCTCATCGAAATCATGACCATGCTGGTCGTACCGGTGCTTTACTGCAGTGTTATGGAGTGGAAGTTGAAATGGGGAATCGAAGATCCCCGTTTTGAGGAGAATGCTCAATCTTAAAAGCTCGAGAGATTATCCTCACTAAACTACCGCAAGGAGAAGACTGCGATTGAAGACGACATGACTCCACTTCAATCGCAGAAGCAACTTCTCACCTCGAACAGGTTAAACAACAGGATCGTATAAAGATCCTGTCTCTTAAAAAGTATTTTTTAACTTGCCGTCCTACCACAGCATGAACAGGGCCATCAGGATCATCACACTGTTTTCAATGATCGTGACCGCGGACATGGGCAGGTTAAACACGGTTCCCAGACAGGCGCATTGAATTGCCTGACGTTTACGTACGGCTTGCAGCACGCCAATCAGTCCGACTCCCATCACAAGAGCTGTGGCAGCGTTTATCAGAGCCGGCGCCCAGCCGAAAATAAATGCGATCCCCAGTGAAAATTCAAGAAACGGATAGAGTAACGCGTACAGACGCGACCGTTTTGCCACAATATCATAGGTCGCAAAGGCATCGGCGAACTTGCTGACATCAAGCAGCTTGAAGAAGGCAAATCCCAGGAAAAAACAGCCCATAAAGAAACGCAGGAAGTTTCCCCAGACCCAGCCCGATGCTTGTGCTGAGGCTAAGATCGCGGCTGCACCACATACATAAAATACAACCAGCAGCAGCGGCTTATAGGTACTGAGTTTGAAATGATGTTTCTCCTCTGGAGGCTGAATCTGCTCCAGCCTGGGAGTCGCCTTTAAGTCCTTCTGTTTTAGAACAGGCTTTGCCTCAAACCCGGCTCCCTCTACAACCGCGATAAGTTTCTCGACAGGATCTTCCCCCTGCATTTTGGCTGTGACAGTTTTTAATTCACTGGAAAGGTCTGCTTCCCACTCCTGTATCTCAATAGTCTGATCCAGCACAGGTCGTAATTTACTTAAACAGGATTGGCACTTCATATTTGTCGATACGGTCACCTCTTGAAGGTGATCTTCCTGCTTCACCATTGTCATCTTTTTGTTCTCCATATTTCAAATAACAGGTTTATTTGTTCGGGGATGTAATTGATTCGATGATCGGACAGTCAGACAGAGTACCTCGTCCACTGCACTTTTCATGCAGAGTCTCAAGGGTTGACGCCAAGCGTTGCAAATCATCAATTTTCTGATGGATTTCAACCAGTTTCTGTCCAGCCAGTTGCTTGACCTCTCTCTTGGATGAATGAGGACTGTCCGCGAGATGCAGTAACTGTCCGACTTCAGCGAGAGTAAACCCGAGTTCCTGGGCACGTTTGATAAACTTGATCCTGTCAATCACATCCGGCGGATATTCCCGGAATGAGGACAGCGCGACGGGCTGTTTGACCAACCCCTTCCGTTCATAAAACCGCACTGTCTCTACACCAACCCCTGCTGCCTGGGCGACTCGTCCGATTGTCAACTTACTCATATTTCAACCTCCTGCGAGTATTATAGACCCTGTACCATGGTACGGGGTCAAGGGGAGGTTCTAGCAAGCATAAAAGAATGATGAAATATGTCGGGCTTTCGAGTTCCACTCGACATCGTTAACTGTCAGTTTGACTGAAGTTAAGAAAAAGCCAGACACCGAGGAATATTAAGCTCAATCCGGCAAGGGAAACGTAAATCACCAGCATGTCTGTCTGAGCTTTGACAACCAGAAACGCCCCTAAAACGACGACGTCCAATATTATGGCCGTGATTAAGACGAGGCTATTGGCCTCTACGTCTTTGCGCAGGTGATAAAATACTCCCCAATGGATGGCGATATCCATGATGATATAGAAGATGGCTCCCAACGAGGCGATACGGCTTAAATCAAAGAAAACCGTTAATAGCATGGCCATAATAACGGTATACACCAATGTGTGCTTTTGGATGCTACCAGGCATGCCAAAATGTGAGTGTGGCACTAATTTCATGTCTGTGAGCATTGCCAGCATACGTGAAACCGCAAACACACTGGCAATCACACCAGATACAGTGGCGATAATCGCAAACAATACGGTAAACCATAAGCCGTAATCTCCGAATGCAGGCCGAGCGGCTTCTGCAAGAGAGTAATCTTTCGCTTTGATAATTTCATCGACCGTCAGGCTTCCCCCCACAGCCAACGTCACAAGCATATATAGGATCAGACAGAGGACTATCGAAATGATGATGGCTCGTCCTACATTTTTGTGAGGATTTTTTAGCTCTCCGCCGCTATTTGTAATCGTAGTAAATCCCTTGTAGGCCAGAATGGCGAGCGCCACTGCTCCTAGAAATTCGCCTGGGCCTGCGCCGGTTTTATCAGTTGAAGAAGAACTTTCGAAAGAAAAGCCGGAAGCCCACAATCCCCCGATCGCAAAGACGACAATCCCACCAATTTTGATAAATGCGGTGAAAAATGATAACTTTTGTATGTATTCGTTGCTTAAGATATTCACCAGAAAAGCAAATGCGAGCAAGCCGACTCCGAGAGCGACCACCAACCAGCTATATTCGCCGAAATTGAAGAGTTGCAGTGTGTAAGTACCGAAGGTTTTAGCGACCAGACTCTCATTGATGATCATGGAAAAGTACATCAGCAACGCAAAGGCGCCTGTGAGCGTTGTTTTACCGTAAGCTTTCTCAAGGAACATGGCAATTCCACCTGCGGATGGATAAGCATTTGCCATTTTTACATAGGAATAGGCGCTGAATGATGCCACGATTGCTGCTGCCAGAAATGCTAGTGGGAACCAATGTTTCGCCAGCTCAGCCACTTGACCGGTCAGAGCAAAAATACCAGCGCCAATCATCACTCCCGTGCCCATCGCAACTGCACCCGCCAAAGTCAGACTGTCCTTTTTATACTCGGATGCATGCTCGCCAGAATGTTCCATGTGGTTACCTGTTTGTGCAGTTTTCCTGAAAAAGATATTGTCTCGTATCTCGTGTGTGATATCAGGCTCGGCTTTTCGGCTTCAACTGATTTCCGTACTGACGCTTTACAAAGCAATATGTGTGCCAGCACGCAAATCTATTATATCGAACTGATTTTCACGATCTCAGCTGATAAAATCCGATACAGAACCGGTTGCCCGGCAATCACTTTGAGTGATTGTCCTTCGCTGGTGGAGTGGACGTTAGTTCCACTCTGGTACACATTCTTTTTGAACTGCAGTGGAAGAATTCACTGGTGAAGACTTAAAAAGACCGGGAGGTAAAATACGCGGTTTATGCAAACTGTCTGGTGAAAAAACTCATCCTTTGCGGATTAAGCAGAGTGTGTGCAGCCCCTGGATAAAGCAGATCTGTACAGACAGACGAATCAATCTCTATACGGCTGTGGTTTTACTGGAGCGCCTGCGCAAACATAACCTCTTTGGCCCTGGCTTATGTTCTGAACTTCCAGACTGCAATACGCCCACACCTTTCTCAGCTGAATTTAGCCGGAGGTCTTCGAATGTCAGATACATATACTCGTAAGATTGTGATATCACTGACGATACTTGGCGGATGCTGTGTGCCGCAACTGCTCAGAGCCCAGGACGCGTTCCCCTTAGTCCCTCCCGCAGCAGAACCCAGAAACGCTGAGACATCCCGGGATCAGGTCGGGCGACGGTTTATTCCTCCCTCGTCCTTTCCGAAGTCACCAGCCGGTGTGGAAGACCTGATGAAACAGGAGACACCGCAATCCCTGGAAACGGATCTCACCCTGGATGCGCTGCTGATGATGGCGACGGAAAATAATCCCACGCTGGTTCAGGCGCAGCAACAGATTCAGGGGACCCTGGGCAAGGCCCTGGAAGCCGGACTGTATCCCAATCCCACCTTCTATTATATCGCCGAGCAGATCTTCGTGGATTCTGAAACCGACACCGATACCCCGGGGGAATTCCAGGGAGGTGCCGTTCAGCAGGAAATCGTCACCGCCAACAAGCGGGAGATCAGTCGGCGGAAATATCAGCAGCGTGCGAAAACGGCGGAATGGATGGCCGTTGCCCAGCAGTGGCGAGTCTGTAACGATGTCCGCATTCATTTCTGGAAAACGCTGGGGCATCGTCAGATTGTCGACATTCGCCGCGAACTGCTTAAAGCTGCCGAAGACTCGGCACTGACGACGCGCGAGCAGGTCAACCTGGGTCAGGCCACACAGGCTGAGCTTCATCTTTCGAATGTCTCCCTGCAGCGCACCCGTCTCTCTTTGCTGAATGCCGAAAACATGTATCGCAGCCAGTTCGCCATGCTCAGTTCCCTGGTGGGAGTGGAACTGGAGCCACAACCTCTCAAGGGCGAACTTAAGGCGGATATGGAATCCATGATTGACTTCAACCAGGCAGTCGAAAACCTGTATAGCGACAGTCCTGAAGTGCTGGCTGCCACCGCGAAGTGGCAGGCCGACTGTGTCACCTTGGAACGGGAACGCGTCGAACCGATCCCCAATATCTTTGTGAAAGCGGCCACGGGTTATAACCACGAAGCCCGTGAGCCGGTCGCTTCGGTGCAGGTTTTTCTGGAAGTGCCGATCTTCGATCGCAACCAGGGGACGATTCAGCAGGCCGAGGCCGACCTGGCCCGTCAGAATGCAGAGATCCAGCGCACCAGACTCAGACTGCGACAGGACCTGGCACTGCACTACCAGAAATATTTGACAGCGCTTCAGCATGTGATAGAATTTCAGTCGGTCATCCTGCCTGAAGCGAAGGCCGCTTATGCGAACCAGTTGGGTGCCTATAAGGACGATCGACAAAACTGGGGAGATGTTCTGAAAACCCAGCGGGAATATTATCAACTGCGGGAGCAGTTCGTGCACCATCTCATTGCCTGGCGTACCAACGAAACGCTGATCAATGGTTTTCTCCTGCACGGGGGGTTAAAAGCCGCAGAGTCCCCCACACCGCCCGGTCATATCGATTCGGTCGCTCAGCCTCGCTGACCGGATGCGCCGTCTGTTTACCGCCTTTCACCCGCTTTGATTTTTAAACAGGAGTCCTGGTATGTCTGACTCATCCTCCCGGCGCGCCTTTCTGAAAAATGGAACTGTGGGCACATTTGCTGCATTAAGTGCCGGCACCCCGGCTGCGGCAGCATTGTCAAAAGAACAACCCGATGCTCCGTCAGATCAACCTTCGCAGAAACAGGCAGATCAACACGAAGTTCAGGACGAATACGACGGCTTCTCGCGTTATCGTCCCAGCCGCGGGCATGATCCCGACAGTGATTATTACATCGGTAAGCGGGTTCCCGGTTTTCGCAATCCGGCTGACGGCCCGGCCCCCTTCATCGCCAACGATCTGGATAAGCTCCCCTGGAAGATGAAAAATGGCGCCAAGGAATTCCACCTGGTCTGCGAACCCGTGGCGCGGGAGTTCCTGCCCGGCCATTGGATGAACGTCTACGGCTTTAACGGTTCCATGCCCGGCCCCACGATTGAAGTGACCCAGGGGGATCGGATTCGGATCATCGTGCATAACAAATTGCCGGAAGAGACCTCCGTTCACTGGCACGGTTTTGAAATGCCCGTGCAGTATGATGGTGCGGATACCATGACGCAAAATCCCATCAAGCCGGGAAAAACATTCAAATACGAATTCGACGTGCATGAAGAAGGCACCTTCTTCTACCATTCGCATGTGGCGATGCAGGAAGCGTTCGGCATGGTCGGCTGGTTCATCGTGCATCCCCAAAAAGTCTGGGATCCCCCGGTCGACCGCGATTTCGGTGTCATCTTTCAGAACTTCCGCATTGATCCCATGCAGACGGTCGCCAACAGTTGGAGCATGGACTGGAACTGGCACACCATTAACGGTCGGAGCGGCCCCTATACCACGCCCCTGGTCTGCAAGCACGGGGAACGCGTGCGTGTGCGTCTTCTGGATTTTAGCCCGGTGCAGCACCATCCGATTCATATGCACGGTCACACTTTCTGGATCACCGGACACGAGGGCGCACGCATCCCTAAATCCGCCTGGATTCCCCGCAACACTGAACTCGTCGGCGTCGCTCAGGCGGCTGACTTCGAATTCATCGCCAATAATCCCGGCGACTGGATGTTCCACTGCCACATGGTACATCACATGATGAACCACATGGTTCAGCACGTGGGGCCGCGCATGCGGGAAGATGCCAAAGTCGACCACTACCTCACCAGCCTCGATACACGCCCCCGCGTCAAAATGCACAAGGATCCCAAATTCGAAATTCCCGGCTACCCGCAGAAAATGCAGGGCATGACCATGACGAAACCCATGATGAAAGAACTCTGGTCCCGCCGGGAAGTCAAAGGGATGCGGGCCAATGCCATGATGTCGATGGCAGGGCTCATGACCTCCGTACGTGTCCTGCCAGATGACCTGTATCAGCGCGTGATGGAGTCAGAGGAAAAGGTTCCCAAAGGCTCCATCTTCAAAGAAATCGTCAAACGCTTCGGCACGATTGAAGACTACGAACCCGCCCCACCCGACGCAATGCAGAACATGCTCAACGACGACTGATTCCAGGACCAGAAGCGAGCATTTCCCTCGCCTCGAATTGACTCCGGTTCTGTAAACGGATTTCTCTCCGGTTGATTGTAAAATATTAATCAGCCTGGACCGGAATCTCATCTCTTAACTGCAGGCATGGCTGTTTCTGCAGGTCGGAATACTGGCGAATATATTCCGGGGTATCTTCAATCTTCTCCGTTTACGATCAATATGATTGAGAGTGCTTCAAGGCAGCTCTAATGCCAGAATACAAAAGCGACTGCAGTGGCTTAGTCAGCGACGGTATCTTTAGAGACGGAATCATCAACCGGTAGATCTCTACTGCTACCGCTTTGTTGCGTCGGGCTGCTGCAAACGAGCTTCCAGTGGAAGCCTGGGAGTGGTGACTTTCGGATTAATCTGGATTTCCAAAAGGTGTGAATGGCACAGGACGTGCTCCGTAATTGTGATAAGAGCGAGGAAACCGGCCTGTGAACTTACAGCTGGTCGGATGTGCGAGACACGGAGCAGCGATCTTTTCTTTGGCAGACGAACTGTATTTCTATTGGCTGAAGATGTCGCACTGCTCTGTCATATCGTCGTATTTTTTGTCGGCGGTGAGGGGCAATGTTGATTGTCAGGTAATCGCTTCTGGATGCGTGATCTAAAGCTGTGGAAGCGTTCGTCGTACATCTATTCTGCTGCTGTTTTTGAAACGACAAGCTGCGTAATCAAAGCATTCATGGGATGTCTTCTTGTCGCAGTAAGAAGAGGGGGCTGGTAAGAATATGCAGAAAACAGGCCATTATGCCTTTGGTTGTTCTTAGTTCAGAATGACCGCTATTAGCGCGGCATGAATGATTAGAGTTCGATACAGGGTAGTCAGATAAATGCCTGCCGGCAGATCGAGATCAGATTTTCTATCTGTATTTGAGTCAAGATACAAGGGAGTGGAAGGCGCGCTTTGATTCTTATGGCAACGATGGTGTCACTGGGGAGGCTGGTGCACATTGGACTTCGTCTGAATGGGGGTACTGAGACAATGTTTGATAAACGAGGCAAACTTCAGCCAAGCCGCCGTAAGTTCGGTTGCAGGTATGATCCTGCTGAATCTTGCGTTAGCCCGGGGGGCGAAACATAAACCTTACGGTCTGTGGGAGCGGTTCAGCCATTAATCGTTGATAGAGAAAAATATAGGAGGTAACATGACACTGCCCATTCCAAATATCTGGGAATTGCATCCGATGCTTGTACACTTTCCGATTGCCCTGCTTCTAACCGGAGTAGTCATGGAATGTCTGGCCCGCAAGCGGCCAACGCTTACGCGACCCGCATCGGGTATTTTAGTAGCCGGCGTGGCCCTCGGCTGGTTAAGCGCAGCGGCGGGACTTCTGAGTTTCTATACTGTTCCTGCACATACAGAACAGGCGCATACGCTAATGTGGTGGCACCTCGGCTTCGCTGTCTTCTCGCTTTTGTTTTTTTCGGGGGTTGCCGTCAAACGCTGGAGAGGACGCCAGGCAGCAGTGACTAAGCCGGTACTACTGATTGAGCTATGCGGGGCAATACTGCTGATTATTACCGCCTACCTGGGTGGCACAATTGTCTATCATGGCGGCGCAGGCGTTGAACCGGAACTGTTATCTCAGGAGGTTCGTAGTGAGCACCATCATGGTGAGGCCGGGCACGGCGCTTCATCTGAAACACACTCGGAGAGCAGTCATGAACATTCAGAAGGTGAGGACCAGCATGAGCATTAAATATGCTTTTCTTTTGCGACCATTTTCTACACTCGCATTCCAACTGGCACAGAGTTGGAGGCGAGGTCAGACATCCGAACTGACTCGGTAAAACCCGGAATCGATTTTCGGGGGCTGATCCTTTTCACCGGGTGCCATCTGTCGGCTTGCCCGACAGTACCCATCAGCGTAGGGCAGTGTACCCTCGTGTCCGCCCGCCTGGCGAGGTCCAATACGTATTTATGCCTTTGCAGGCATCCGTACAGAACCGTACCCGGCTCCGGTAAGCTGAAAGCAACCAGGTCAGAAGTGCCGACCAGAACACCGATCGTCGATGTTTCAATCACACTCCTGGCAGATCGAATTGATGTCACAAGTTGTTGATTTGACGACAACAAAACAGCAGGGCCTATTGTTCTGGCACTGATGCAGAAACCGCTCTTTGAATTATGTATTTACGGACGATCGGGGTTTTCAAGCAGAGAAAAGCGATGCTGAGAAGACGTTTGGCACGCAGTGTGCGTCGTATACTGGCAACGCGGTCCATTGACGCTCCGTGATGAACGACTGGAGGTCTTCTCTATATCTGTTCCGATTACCTGGGAGTGAACAATGACTTGCAAAATTCTGACGACCATTGCATCCGTAGCGGCACTCGTTGCCATGGCCGTCCCTGCTTCAGCTAACGATGGATTTTCGACCTATCCATCACGGGGGTGCGGTTGCAGCACCAATGGCATTTACTCAAACAATTCCAACTACCCTAACGGCTATCCCACCGCGGGCGGATGCTCAAATGGGAATTGTGGATACCCGAATTCGAGTGGTTACTACGCCCCGGCACCTTCTGGCTTCCGTGGGAACTACTCTGTCCCGCTGACTCAAAACAGATTTCCCCGCCAAACGGCCCCACCATCAACGAGTCCCTTCTTCGATTCGCGATCTCCTTACAATGACAGCAGGAACCGGCAACCTGCGTTCCAGTCCATCCCATCGTTCGGCACTGGAGAGATTCGACCGGCGCTGCCCAACGCGGTGCAAGCGCCGTCGATCCCGGCCGGCATGGAAGGGATTGCTCAACTCTCTGCAACTGACCAGGTCGCCGCGTTGAGGCAACGAACCTGTCCAGTAACTAAGGAGCCGCTGGGTTCGATGGGCAAGCCAATTCGCGTGACCGTCGGAGGTCAGTCGATCTTCGTTTGCTGTGAGGGATGCGTCGCCGCGGTGAAACGGAATCCGGACAAGTATTTACGGGGTGCATCGACTCGCCAGCATTCGATCTTTCGTTGATCTACGCGTATGGAGCAATGACCGAATGATCGGTCAACCGGGAAACGGGTACTTTAAATTGAGATTGCCCGTTTCCCGGGGTCTGGACTGGCAAATTATGAGACGTGGCAGTCAAAGCAGAGATCTCTATGGCCCGAAACGTGCAAAATGACTTGATTTATGTATGTACGCTATGGCTATCATAACATTTCAGTAAGATCACTTCAGGTAGAGCAGTCTTTGCAAACCGAATGAGGGCTGGAGCATGCATTAATTATGATACCTGTGTGGTAAAGATTCTTACGATATTTTCTCAACTTACATGAAGATCAGGCAGGCGTTGTGCATCCAATGTATCAGTGACGGGACAGCAAGCAGCGGTGGATTTTATTGTGGCTACCTGTTGCACCTCTGCAAATCATTGGAGCATAGGAAAGGTCTATGAAAGAGAAACAGTCAATAAAGTCTGTGAGTGACGATCCCATGCCACTCAAAATTGGCGTTATGGGAGGTGCCGGGAGTGATATTCCAGCACATTATCTGGATCGAGCGGCTCGACTTGGTGAAGAAATTGCTGCACAAGGCTGTATTATAATTACGGGAGCGTGTCCTGGTTTACCGCTCGCAGCTGCACAGGGAGCTTCTAAGCAGGGGGGAACCGTTATCGGTATTTCTCCCGCCCTTAGTCTTGATGAGCATGCTTATAAATATGGTTCTCCAACACTCGCCCACAACGTGCTGATCTTTACTGGCAGTGGGCTTATGGGACGTGAGGTCGTTAATATTCACAGTAGTGATATCGTCGTGATCGTGGGCGGCAGAAGCGGAACGCTGGGTGAATTAGCGATTGCCTATGACGAAGGAAAGTTAATCGGTGTGCTGACCGGAACTGGTGGCATCAGTGACATGGTTCAAAGCATCCTGGAAACGTGTCACAAAGAGACCGGCGCGCGTGTTATCTATAATGATGACCCGCAACAACTGGTCAATGAATTGCTGGAAGTGTATCGAAACGAACATTTTCGCCGTCCTTCTGTATTTTGCCGTGGTGTTCAGGCTGCATCACCAATCACCATAGCAAACGGCAAGAAAGACATTGTTTGTGGAATGATATTAGAACCGGGCTCTGCGGCTGCAAGGCGCGAACAGAATGGAAGTGAATATGTGTTTTGCTCACTCCATTGTGCTGAAAAATTTGACGCACAGCCTTCATTCTATCTTGAGTCTGAAAAGTCTAATAGCTGATTTACAAAGCCTGCCGACCATATAGAACAGCCATTAAAGCAATTGACGTATGGAGACGCGCCCCCTACTCTGTGCTGACCTACTTGAAATGCTCGAATCAACTTCATCGAGTAGCAATTCTCGGCTTGGTTGCTGACATAACCAAGCGGAAATTTAGTCTGAAGTAAACTTAGCGACTGCATTTCTTAAAGTGATAATATTCCAAGGCTTAAACGCCATTTGCCTTTAGCTGCCTATTGGCAACAGGCCCATATCCGCTCATAGTATCGATCGTATTGCCAGTATATCCTGCAAGTCCAGGTCGATCAGTTCCCGCACTCGCCGACTGGCACATCGCGTTTCTGGTCAATCAGCTGACTCGCGTACTGTGCCAGCCTTATTCATGGTGAGGGCAGGTAAATCGATCATGCAGATGCCCGAGGCCGCCGACAGCTTCGGCAAAGCAGGGCGCTCCGTAACAGTTGCGTTCAACATTGCTTTTCATTCCTCCGATAATTTTAAGAACTTTAAATTGTGTTAAGCCGAAATTGATGACTGAGTAATACAAATTACCCGGACATCTGCAGACGGTGGTCACCGTCTCGCCGGAAATCCCGATAATTGACTGGCATCGAGATCAATCATATTGTGCAAAGGACCGCAACATTGAAGGATTGTTGTATTTATTATTTCTTATGTTTTCTCCGAAGGAACCATTTCTTCCATGCTTTAAGATTTGGGCCTATTCCATAATATTCTGGCTCGATTTTCCACAGTGATTCCTTGAATGCGTGTGCTTCTTCAATTGGCAATACGTGTTCGTCATAAACTGCAAGAGCTTTTTCGGTCAGGCTATACGAAATTTCTCGCATGACACCTACACCCTGCGCACTAAGATATCCTCTATACTTCATAAAATAGACAGTGTCTTCGATATCGGCAGGTAAATATTTAAGGACAAGTTCTGCCTTTAGTTGGTGAACCCCATGGCATGCTCCCCTTAACTTGATCCATTTGTTGTGAGAGTTTCCAATAGAGAAAACTAAGGAGACGATCATGACGAAACGACGTAAGAAACGACATACCCCGGAGCAGATTATCCGTAAGCTCCGTGACGCTGAGACGATGCTGAATGCCGGCAAGACGATCGGCGAAGTCTGCCAGCAACTGGAGATCAGCGAACAATCCTTCAATCGCTGGCAAACTCAGTATGGCGGGATGAAGGCCGAAGAGGCTAAACGGCTGAAAAATCTGGAGCAGGAAAACACCCGGCTTAAAAAGCTGCTCGCCGAGGCGGAGCTCGATAAAGCGATGCTCAAGGAAATCGCGGAGGGAAACTGGTAAGCCCTTCTCGCAAACGCCAGGCCGTCCAGCATCTGCAGCAGACGTTCGACGTTTCCGAACGCAAAGCCTGCCGGGTGCTGGATCAGCCCCGTTCCAGTCAACGCTACCAGGCGGCTCCTCCTGATGATGAAGCCGCTCTGCTGAAACAGATTCTGAAACTGGTACGCTGTTATCCCCGTTTCGGGTATCGGCGTATCGGCAGGATGCTGCAGGCGGCCGGCTGGAAGGTGAATCCCAAGCAGATTTATCGTTTGTGGCGTCGAGAAGGGCTCAAAGTCCCCAGGAAACAGAGAAAAAAACGTGCGCTGGGCACGGGGCGAATGCCTGTCATCGCCATCGTCCAGAAAGGAAAAACCACGTGTGGTGCTGCGATTTTATTTTTGATCGGACAGAAACCGGGACCACGCTCAAGTGGCTCTCGATTATAGACGAGTATACCAGGGAGTGTCTGGCCTTGCAGGTGGACCGACACATCACCAGCGAGGATGTGATCAACGTTCTGGCCGATCTGATCCGAACTCACGGCGTGCCGGAGCACTTCCGTAGCGACAACGGCAGTGAGTTCCTGTCCAAGGCGATTCGCAGTTGGCTGAAGCAGATCGGCGTGGGAACGCTGTATATCGAACCGGGCAGTCCCTGGGAGAATGGCTACGCCGAGAGTTTCCACAGCCGAGTCCGGGACGAGTTCATGAACTGTGAGGTGTTTGAAAACCTGAGATCCGCCCGCCGGCAGACAGAGGCCTGGAAGGAACATTACAACGAGGTCCGCCCGCACAGTTCGCTGGGCTACCTCACCCCCAGACAATTTTCGCAGCAGTGTATCTCTTCCAGTCGGACTCCGTCCGCCTTCCAGAGAAACACTGCTGATACCCTAAAGATCTCATAACAACTGGTACGGAAATGAGGGGCCTGTCACCCACATTCAATCTCAACTTTACTACGTGATACTGAATCACCAAATTTGGACTCCCAGGAAGAAATACGTCCCGTCATAATCTCAAGAATATCCCAAAGAATCTCTTCACTTTGTGCCATGGTCATCAACTAAATCTAAAACAACAAAGACAGATCGTTCTACGAGTTACTGGATAAAAATCGACACCAAAATTCATATGCTTCATCAGCTAAATCTATAGCAAGTTTCGATTGTCCATCTGAAAGTTTCACAGTAAGACCTGAAAACTGAAAAGAGGATGGATCAAATGCGTCAGAACTAAATGAATTACTGCTAAATCCCCCTTGACTGAATTCTAAATCGTCGACTGAAGTATGATGTGAGCTTGTTGCCTCAAAATGCTTTGCACCATTGGCAATATGAGAAACCACCTGCAAAATATAATTCTGCTGTCTCATGTTGGTTCTCTGAGTTCTATCATTCGGAAATACCCAGTCCAACATATGCTCCGTTGTCACAAAGAAATCGAATGCCGCATAAGAATTCGATGGTTCAGATTTCATTCGATTCAGATCGTACTTCATTTTATTGATCAGATCGCCAGGGTTTTCTAATGGAGTAAACCCACTGTAATTAGACATTCATTCTCTTTCTATGATGTCTTGGTAATACCTGATACCCAGTCAATATTCCAAATGCCTGACCTCAGGTAATTTATTTCATTTTATAGTGAGAGTTAAATCTCAACCAAATTGGTGAGTCCAGTAACATATTGTGCTTCAAAATCCTGGAATTGATGACTCTCTTGACTTGTGTTGTGTTCCGTTTTTAATCTCACAGTCATGCTGGAAAGTTCCCAATCTACATCCGAAATCATTCGCACTTGGTGATCATGAAACAAAAATCCCAGAACGGGTTTGCCAGCAATCCAATTATTTAGCTTGCGATGGTTAGATTGAATGAAATGCATTAAAGCTTTTTGATATAATTCGCCAAATAGATCATCTGGCATCAGTTTAGTGATACGTTCGTTATCTCGATTCAATGCTAGGCAGGTATCAATCGCAATTATTCCGGGCAGTTTTGCAGTTGAGATCTGCTTCGCAGCTTTTTTCACGTGCTGTTTGAGATTCGAATCATTTTTCAATCGCTTTGCGGCAATTCCAATCGACCGTCCATTCAGAGTACATGTGATGTCTGGTTCTTCAAATCTGACGGGATTAAGCTCAGCATTCTGACAGACCGCAGCGATGAACAATTCGAACTGGATATCTCGTCCAGGAGAATTGCCACGATCTTCTTGTGGGAGCACTGAGTCTTTGATTGCTCGTTTTACATGCTTTTTAAAATCGGGGTGTCTGTTCGTTTGTTCGAAGCAAAAACCGAGCAGCTGTAAATCGCGTTCAGCTTCTAGAGCGGTTTCGAAATATAGATCTTCGTGCGGGATGATCCCGTTTGCCTCAGTCAGAACATTGTGCATCTTCATTAGCCTGGATTGTGGATGCGGTTCAATTTTAAGTTCGCGAATAGAGTTTATCACAAATTCGGCATTTTCGGACCGAGTCCGTCGTTTTTTGTTGCTCATTTCAATTTCAGTCATTTGAACTGTCCGGTAAACAATAATTACCCGGTGAATTGCCAGATAACGTCTACTCAAATCATGTTGCGAAATACTTACTCCAGACACTAAATTCATAAATTGTGTTCAAAGATGCCATTATCTGTGTCAATACAAACATGGTAGACTAATTGTTACAAGCACATTAGAAGATTCGGAGTCACCCGTATAACGCCAACAAAGTCGTTTTCGATATTATATTTGAAATTCCAGTTCTAATTTCCACGAATAACATCGATCATAAATTGAGTATATCCATCCAAGTCCGTAGCACATTCATCGACAGCATCAACGAGCTCTCGCAGCTCATTTTCTGCGACCAAGAAGTTGGCAATTCCCTCAGCCTCGGATTGGGTTTGTACGGTATCGATCAAATGCTGATATCTGGCAAAGTCTATAGAAGATAAGATGTCTTTCTTGAAATCATGAGAATTCAGCACCTTGAAAAATTCTATCTGACGTTCATTTGGATCTTCGATATCAAGCAATCGCTCTTCGTGTCCATTGAGTGCCAGATAGATGTTTACGGCAACATTTGGATTGTTCATCGGGCAACTCTTCTTTTCATTCTCTAAGAACCAGTTTGTCATTATGGCAAATCGTTGACTAAAAACCCCGTTGAAATCGTTGTCGTCGTCTCTCGTAAGAAACTCAATATTAGATTTCAGTTGATCAAGCAGGTTCTGAATACGCTGAGCGATTAGCGGCCGTACGTCCTTTTTGAAGTCGTAAGTGACTATGGCTGAGAGAATTGATCGCCAGTGATCGATTTTGAAAAAATCTTCGGTATCTGGAAAGAGTACATCAGGATCGACTTCTTCAAAACCGAACATGAGAGGGGCTTGTCCCGATTGATCGGACATGGCTTCAGTGTAGGGTATGGCTGGCTCTGGTGGGATCATCATCACACCACTAGCGCCTCGCCAGTCTGGAAAATGCTTAACGATGAATCGGAACAATAGACAAATTCCCAAGTCTAGATCTGTCTCATCCTCTTCACGACCTTCGTGATAGAGATGATTTCTCAGCCTGTGACCATATGCCAACATTTGCTGATCCTGCGTGGTGATGAAATTTTCTTCGACACCAAGAGCAAGCAGTTCACCGTGAAATCGGGCAACTTTAACCCGTCGCCTACGGTTGTATTTCCGCACACCTGAGGACCATGTTGTTTTGTCGAACATCATTGCGATCTCAACACGCCGTCGGAACTGGACCTCTATAATGTTGTCAAGTAGGAGTAATCCCAAACGTTGGTGGTGCGGATTTTGAGCGTTTACCAAACGATTTGCTTCAATAATTGTGATGAGAACTTGGTTTATGCTCTTCATTTATGCTCCTAATCAGGTGTCACTAATTAAATATCTAGTAACCAAGGAATTTCACGTTGTTGTAAGAACGTAATTCGCCACTGAGACTGGAGCATTGATCTTCCATTACAAACCGCACTTAAATACAAACCCCGTTGAGTATTTAATTATACGACTCCCTTAGAATCAGAATTCACGTCCTACCTCATTCTTGTATTGTAGCATCTCGGACAACCATGCCTCACAGCCCCACAGAAATGACGCGAGTGGTTCGATAGTCCTCCGAAGCGTCGTTAGACTTATGTGCGTAATGCCGTCAAGGGATTTTCCGCGCTTCACTTTGGTTGGAAAACGAAACTCTTGTGCATCGTAATCGACATCAACAAATTGTTTGATGAATTTGTCAATACGAGAAAATTCTGGTGGGTCAGGTTGATTTGGATCTGCTTCGCGCAGTAATCCTTTCGCTAAGGGCCATAGATCTGATAATTTATGGTGTGGTGGATGACCGCCTTGCTTGTCCAATAATTGGCGTCCAATGCGGATGATATTTTTGATCTGTAGCTCAAGAGCGTGGCGGTACAAGAAACAGATTGGGTACACGAGGGTATCCTGGTTTTGATTCTGAGACTCCACATGCTTGATAAGAAGTTCTGCAGCTAGTCGGTATCCTTCACTGTACCCATATGTCATGTCATGCATAAAGTTGAGGCACGCATTAGTATGATCAGAGCCAGCCGAAAAAGGTGAAGGAGTTTTTGAATTCATAGCATATTAGACACATTTCGAAAGAATCGGTTCACTGATTGGACAACGAGAATCATTCCCTCATTTTCAATTAATGATAGCGTTTCAAAAATTCTGTATAAGCTGTGAATTATTATCAAGAGAATATAGACCGGGTAACATCATTTTCTCGGTCTTTTGATTTGGATCTATTATCGCAGAATCTCTGTCGCTCAGTCATTTAGCGTTGCGCAGAACAACCCGTTCCAGTAGAGTCAGGTCACACTGAGCCAGGACAACGTAGAGAGTATTACACAAGTGTTTTAACAGCATGGGATCGACGGGTATCGTCTCCCATTCTGCTTCCAACAGAATATGATAATTCGCCAGGTTGCCAGCAGGTATCAGAGCGGGGGGGGTATCGTCGGAATGACCGCCTGTAATGTTTTCGTCTGATGATCGTTATCGATTTCAAAAGTATTCTGTGGCAGATGGTTTTAATCGGCTCTTACTCCAGTTTAAACCGAAATCGCTCACAGTTTCAGAGGTTGTCCACAATATTGATCTGGCATAAACCGAATTGCAGGAGTAATCGTGATTTACTTGGGCATTATCTTCCTTGTTGGAGGATTTTAAGGCCTTCTATTCAGTTAGCAGGTGCCCAGAACGCATTTAAATTCACCTCTTCAGAACTGCTAGATCACTTTCGACCTAAATTCTGACGATAAACGTGTCATAATTAATAAAAGGAACAAACAAGAAGCCAAGAAATGTGACAAGCTGGAATAATTAGATTTCAGGCACTCGCCGTAATGCTTGTCGCAAAATCGGACGAGTCCCAACACCTAAATTATGGCCCAAATCGTGTCATAATAAATAGGATTATATGCAGCGTGTTAGCATTCAGGTGGAGCGGTTTTTCGGGGTACTCAACACGCGGCATATGATCTATTGGACTGAACCGCAGGGACGTTTTCGACTATGGGGATTGAATGACCGCAGGG